>JAEUIL010000717.1 GCA_016794255.1 Planctomycetaceae bacterium
GGCTCGCGGTGGACAAGTATCGGCTGACCATCTTTCCCGACGGTCGCGCGATCATCGGCGGAACCGATGACATCGCCGAAGCCAAGAGCGTGTACGCGCGGTATATCGGCAATTGATGCCAATTCTTCGGTAGGACGGGTCTCCAGTCCCGTCCTGGCCCTGTCACCGATTCATGGACGGGACTGGAGACCCGTCCTACGGAAGAGATGCAGCCAGCGCGACTACTTACGCCGCGCGCGCACGACGCGCGGGTGACCGGCGAGATCGTTTAGCGTGCTGAGCGGTTCAAGTCGCTCGTCGGCGGCGAGCAACGTTCGCACGGCCGGCTCGATCATCGGGCTGACTTCGATCAACAGCCAGCCGCCGCTCTGCAAACGCTCGGCCGACTGCGGAATGAGTCGTTCGATCACCTCTGTCCCGCGTGGTCCGGCTTCAAGCGCCAGATGCGGTTCATAATTGCGAACGTCAGCCGGCAGTTCGGCCATCTCGGCGGTGGTGATATACGGCGGGTTGCTCACGATCGCGTGGAACTTGCGATCCTGCGGCACGTTGGCAAACAGGTCGCTCTCGACGAACTCGATCCGCTCGGCGACGCCGATGGTCGTGGCGTTCTCGCGCGCGACGGCAAGCGCAGCGGGACTTTTGTCGATCGCGGTCACATGAGCGGTCGGCAGCCATTTGGCGAGGCAGATACCAATCACGCCGCTGCCGGTGCCCACGTCGGCGATTTGCCAGCCCCCCTCGGGCGACGCGTGCGGCTTAAGCAGATCGGTCAGCCCGATCACGACGAACTCGGTTTCCGGCCGGGGAATCAACACATCCGGTGTCACGCGAAACGGCAGCGAATAAAACTCGCGCCGGCCGACGAGATACGCCACCGGTTTACCTGCGGCACGTTGCTTGACCAGTTCGCGAAACTCATTCCGCAACTTGTCGTCGGCCACCTCGGCGAACGCGGTGTAGAGCGCGATCCGCGGACAGCCACGCACGTGGGCCAATAGCATCTCGGCCTCGAGCCGCGGTGACTCGACGCCCCGTTGCTGCAAATAATCAGCCGTCCACTGCAGCAGTCGTCCGATCGTCCAGATTTCCGACATGTGCAGAGTGTGACGTGGAGAGTGAGTGATCCGAGAGGCGTTAGTCTAGCCGATTGGTCACACGGGCAAAAGCGGTGCCCGCGGGTGCCGCGCGTCGCTTGGGAATTGATATACTGCCCGGCTCGGGTTGCGGCAGCGAGTGCTGGCAGCCGAAGAATTCACGGCTCAACTTGGTCTGCCATGACGCGTGTGCTGCATGTAATTCCGCAACACGATCGCAGCGGGGCCGTCGCTCAAGCGGCGCTCGTAGCGAGCGCGGTCGGTGCGTCGTGCGACATGCTATCACTGCGGTTGGGCGTCGATCTGCCGTGGCGTGGCGGATTTGATCTGCGTGGCTGGCGGCTGCTCGACGAGGCGGTGCGCGAGCGGCAGCCCGACGTGATTCACTCGTGGCTGGCGGCCGACGATTGCTGGACGCTGTGGATGCTGGCCCGACAGCGGCGTGCGCCGGTGGTGGCCAGTTGGCGGGATCGTGAATCGTGGCCCATCGCGTGGTGGCCGCGGTTCGTGTCGCACCGCGTGAGTCGTATCGTCGTGCCGACCGTCGGACTGAGCGAGGCGTTTGCGGCGCAGCGGATCGACGCGGCGCGATTGACCGTCGTGCCCGATTTATTGCCCGAGCTTGATCGCGACAGCGGCGCGCTGCCGAACGAGATGGCGGCGCTCTTGCCGGTGGACGCGCTCTTAATCGTGGCGGTGGGACGGTGGCGGTGGAGCGATCATTGGCGCGAATTGATGTGGGCGGCTGATCTGCTCAAATTTCTGCACTTGCCCGTGCATCTGGTGCTATGTGGCGAAGGGGAGGATGTTGCCCGGTTGGAACGTTATCGGCGGCAGATCGAAATTGTCGATCGAGTGCATCTGCGGCCGATCGCCGAGGCGGCGCAGTGGCTCGACCGTGCCCAGGTCTGCTGGTCGTTGCGTGATGATCCGGGCGTATCGCCCGAGTTGCTCCGGGCCATGCAGCGTGGCGTGCCCGTCGTGGCGAGTCAGACCGGCGATCACGCGCGGCTCATCACCGATCGACACAACGGCTTTCTCGTGCCACACGGCTCTCGCGCGGACTTGGCCAAGCGAGCGTTGCAACTTCACGAAGACCCAGGCTTGGCGGAACGCATTGCAGCGGCGGCTCGCAAGACGGTGCAAGATCGGCAGACACATGCAGCCGCAGTCGCCCAGTGGCAACAGATTTACGCGTCGCTGTCGTCGGGCGTGAGTGGCGCTGCGCCGGGAGGCGGTGTGCCGCCGCCGCTGCGAATGTAACGCGATCGTTGTCGGGCATAATCGTCGCTCGTCGGTTCCTCGACGACCGTGCCGGCGGCGCGATTCGCTTCGTCGAACAGCCGCGTCAGGTACGCACGACACCAACCGCAGCCGGTCCCCGCCCCGTAGCATTCGCTCAACTGACCCGGTCGCCGCGGCTTCTCGATGCGTAGAAAGCTCAGCACCTTGCGCTTAGTGACGTGAAAGCAGAGACAAACTTCGTCGTCGAGATTCATATTAGCTGGTGGTCCGGCGACGAAATGCGACAAACCTCGTAACTCAACAAGCGACTCGTGGCCGCTCGGAGTCCGAGGTTCGTCGTCCCCACAATGGGAAGTTCGCGACGTGATCGCGAGTGACTAGTAGATAGTGTACACCGGACGCGTGCTGGGAACGATGTACGTCGCGCCGTGCGAGCGGCCGGCCCAATGGTAGGCGTTGCGGCCGCCGCCGGTCCACATGGGCGAGTAGCTGCCGCCAATGTGCGGCGTGGGGTTGGCGATGGGCCGCGAGTTGTCGATGCCGAACCACTCGCGCGCCGCCATGCGACGCATCCGTTGGTCGGTTTCAAACTCGGCTTTGCGACGCACGGCCAACTCGGGGCTGTAGCGTTGACGCAGCTCTTGATCGTAGAACCACATCTCGGGGGTCGGGGCGACTTGCCCAACCGAGGTCGGTTCGGTGGTCACCGTCGGCTTGGGTTTGGCCACGGTCGGTTGTTGACCCCAGGCGACGCCGGTCGTCAGCGTCAGGGCACAGATCAGCGCAAGTTTCGTGATTCGCATGGCAATCGACTCCGGCTCGGCGGCGGGACGCAGGGGGAGAAAATTGTGAGTTTCTTCTGTCTTCTCGGCCGATTTGGGTTGTGCGAATGAGAGAAAATTTGCAGGCTGTACGGGTCGCATCACGATCGACATTGCATGCTAGCACCTGATTGAACTCGCGATGTGAGCGGTGAAATCGCCGCTGCGAACCGTCAGACTTGGAAGGTAAGCAGAAGACAGGATCATGAGGAACAGAATCATGAGGAGGAAGGATTAGACCTATCCTATTCGACGACTAAAAATTGAATTCTTCCATGATCCTGTGATTCATGATCCTGTCGTTATCCTCTTGCCCGATCTCGTTCGCGCTCACAACTTCTCCCCTCACTTCACTCGGTAACTCGTCGCTATGTCGAACGATATGAACGTCACTTGGCATCAACACGGCGTCGCGCGTGCGGAGCGCGAAGCGCGCGGCGGGCATCGGGGTTGCGTGATTTGGTTCACCGGTCTGAGTGGCAGCGGCAAGAGCACGATCGCCAATCTCGTCGATCAAAAGCTGTTCGCCGCGGGCGTGCGGAGCTATGTGCTCGATGGCGACAACGTGCGGCATGGTCTCAACGCCTCGCCCGGGATGCTCGAGCCGCGACACGGTGCCGCGTTCGCCAAACGCTTTGGTCTCAGCTTCTCGGCCGAGGATCGTGAAGAGAATATTCGCCGGATCGGCGCGGTGGCACAGCTGTTTGCCGACGCGGGGATCATGGCCCTAACGGCATTCGTGAGTCCGTATCGTCGTGATCGCGATGCGGTGCGCGCGATGTTGCAGCCCGGTGAGTTTGTCGAGGTGTTTGTCGATACGCCGCTCGAGGTTTGCGAGTCGCGCGATCCCAAGGGGTTGTATAAGACAGCCCGGGCCGGTGAGATCCGTGGGTTCACCGGAATCGACGATCCTTACGAAGCGCCGGCGAACGCCGAACTGGTGTTGAAAACCGCCGAAAAGAGTGCCGATGCCGCGGCCGACGAAGTGTTAGCCTATCTGCGAGCTACTCGGCAAATCAGTGCCGCGAAATAGTCCACAGTGCTTCCATCATCTCCGCGCTGGGCATGCTCTTCCGTGAGCACGCATGTCCACGCCAGACACGGACATGGCACACTCTCGATCAGTAGCTTGGCAGAATCGCTCGCTACTGGCGTCGACCATTCGCGGCGACTACCATAAGCGGCGGTTGATTGACTTACCGGACTGCTCTCTCAGCGGTCCAACCACGTTTTCCCGCCTGAGGTACTGCGCATGGCACGTCTCGCCTGGTTCACGATGATTCTTTCGGTGGTTTTGCTCGGCTCGCTCGACGCGGCCGACAACACGCCGCCGGCCGGTTTCAAAGCCGCGTTCAACGGCACCGACTTCACCGGTTGGCACGGCATGGGACACTTCGACCCGTACAAGCTGGCCGAGATGAGCGACGAAGATCGCGCCGCCAAACGGGCCAAAGACCTGGAAGACCTCAAGGCTCACTGGAAGATCGAAGGTGGCGAACTGATCAACGATGGTCACGGCGTCTATCTGACCACCGATCAAGCCTACGGCGACATCGAAATGTACGTCGACTACAAGATGTTCCCCAAGGGTGATAGCGGCATCTACTTGCGAGCCACGCCGCAAGTGCAGATCTGGGATTACACCAAAGAGACCGGCAACATCAAGCTCGGCGCCGACAAGGGCTCGGGCGGCTTGTGGAACAACCGCGCTGGTCAGCCGGGCAAGGACCCGCTCGTATTGGCCGACAAGCCGTTCGGCGAGTGGAATACCTTCCGCATTCGCCAAGTCGGCGCTCGCACCACGGTGTGGCTCAATGACAAGCTCGTCGTCGATCACGCGATACTGGAAAACTTCTGGGACAAAGAACGCAAGAAGCCGCTGTTGCAACGTGGCCCGGTGCAGTTGCAAACGCACGGCTCGGAGATTCGCTGGAAGAACGTGTACATCCGCGAGATTCCACCGACCGAAGCGAACGAGTTGCTCGCCAAGCACAGCGACTCGGGCTTTGTTTCGATCTTCAACGGCAAGGACTTCGCGGGCTGGAAAGGTCCGACGGACAACTATGAGGTGGTCGACGGTGCGATTCGTTGCCAGCCGAAGAAGGGTGGCACGATTTATCACCAGGACGAGTACAGCGATTTCGTCGCGCGGCTGGAGTTCAAATTGCCCCCGGGCGGGAACAACGGCCTCGCGATTCGTTATCCCGGCACGGGCGACACGGCCTATGTCGGCATGTGCGAACTGCAAGTGCTCGACGACGGTCATCCAAAGTACGCCAAGCTTGACCCCCGCCAAGCTCACGGCTCGGCCTATGGCATGGCTCCGGCGTTCCGCGGTTATCTGCGACCGGCCGGCGAGTGGAATTTCCAAGAGGTGACCGTCAAAGGTTCGACGATCAAGGTCGAGCTGAACGGCTCGGTGATTCTCGACACCGACCTGAGCACGATCACCGAGTACATGGCCAAGTCGCCGCACCCGGGCAAAGAACGAACCAGCGGCTTCTTCGGCTTCGCCGGTCACGGTGACGCGGCGGAGTTTAAGAACGTGAAGATCAAGAAGCTGTAAATGAAGTAGGCCGGTAACAAGGTCGCGTGGTGACGTTGCGTCCATCGAGCAACGTCACCGCGTCCGCTGCCGATATTGCTTCAACTCAGCGAAAAGACTCAAGCGAGTGTGCCATGCCCACGTCTTCGTGGGCATGTTTTTTTGTGCCAAAACAAGTGACTGTGTCCCGTAAACGTAGGGCCACCATTACTTGCTCGGCGTGAACTGATCTTTGCCCTCGCTCAACCATTCGACATTGAACCGCGCCAGCGTCAGATACGCGTAGCTTGACGGCTTTTGGCCGCCGGTCGCGACGTCTCGGCCGCGCTCGTAGAGACAAAGAATCGTGCCGTCGGGCAGAACGGCAAGATCGCTGTAGGCGCTATAGCCCGGTTCGAGCACGCGATTCACCGGCCAAGTCTGCCCCTCGTCGTAACTCAGCTTGAGCGAGAGATTCACCCGATCGCGGCTGCCCCCGGGCTTGGCTTTGCCGTCGGCCCGTTCGAGATTGTGCGGGTTGGCGAACACGATGCGATTGCGATCGTGCTGCGGCTGACGACTCACCCGGGCAATGCTCGCCATGCAAATCGGCTCGACGAGCGCGTCGTCGAACCGCGGCGACGACCAGCCCGTCGCGCCGTCGGGACTCGTGACCACCAAACGACGATGCGTGTGCGATTCGCTCCGCACGTTGAGCAGCACGCGGCCGTCGGCCAACTCGACAATCACGGTCTCGTTCGGGTTGACCCACTCGGCCGTGTTCGGCACGGCGATCGCGCCGCGCTGCCAAGTCTTGCCACCGTCGTCGCTGTAGATGGTCGACGTCACGCTCGGCCGATGGGCGTGGCCACCGGTGCCGGTCGAGAGCCACACCGGCACCACGAGCCGACCGCTCTGCAACTGAATCCCATGCGCCGGTCCCGTGGCGAGCACCTGCCAATCGTAGTCGCTGCGAAACGCCTCGAACGTCTTGGTGATCTCGACCGGTTTGGACCACGTCAGACCGTCATCGTCACTGCGAATGTAGAAACACCGGGCGTACTCCAAGCAATACAGCAGATGCACTGGCCCGGTGCGATCGGCGAACGCGACGGGATTGTTGTAGGTCACCTCGTCATTCGTGGCGAGTTTCTGAGCGAGCGCGACGGGGTTCTTCGACTTAGGGCCGGGAACATCGGCGATTTTTTGCCGCGGACCAAACGTCTTGCCCCCGTCGGTCGAGCGCCGCAGAAGAATGTCGATCGTGCCCCAGTCGGTCTTGCCGGTGACGCGCGCTTCGCAATACGCCAGCACGGTCCCCTTGCTCGTCACGATCACACCGGGGATCCGGTAGAGGGCATAACCCTCGCGGCCGGCCTCGAACAGATCGAGCTTTTCAAGCTGAGGTTCAGCCGCAGTGACGGTAGCGGCCAAGAGACAAACGACGAGCAAGCTCAGCCGCAGTACAGCGAACATGGTGAACTCCTGATGAACGCGAAGATTGCGTAGGCGCTAGTTCATGCCGCGCGTCAGCCATGCTAGCGCTAGCCAACCACCGATCAGCGACAGACCACCGAGCGGCACGATCGCGCCGAGCCAGCGCAGGCCGGTGAACGCCATCACATAGAGCAGGCCCGAGAAAATCAGAATGCCAGCGGTGAAGAGCGCTCCCGCGATGAGCCCCGAGCGAGATTCAGTGCGAGCGGCGACCAACCCCACGGCCACGATCGCGATCACGTGCCACATCTGATAGCGAACCGCGGTCTCGAACCACTCGAGCCGTTTGGCACGGGCGAGTTCATCGAGGCTCTGGTTCGCGAGAAAGTCGGGCAGGCCGTGAGCGCCGAACGCCCCGAGGGCGACGCCAGCAGCGCCGAGCAGAGCGCCCCAGCCAATCCAGTGAGCGGGTGACATGACAAGGCTCGTCGGGGTCGTGAGTGGTGAAAGTCGCACGACCTATAATAACACCGCCGGCCGCCTTGGTGCAGGAGGTCACCATGGCGGCCGGCGTCACTCACGAAATTCGTTGCCTCGCAAGGCAAGCATTCGTTATGGTTGGGCTTGAACACCCAACAAGGCTTCTTCCTCTTCCTGAATGATGATGCGCGGCGTGACCATCATCATCAGACTCGAAGTTGAGCGGCCGGTGCCCACGTTCGTGAACAACCGATTCAGGTAAGGAATCTTGCTCAAGAGCGGCACGCCGTTTTCGATGCGTTGCTCGCTCAAGCGTTTTATACCACCGAGGAGCACCGTGCCGCCGTCGGGCACGCTGACGGTCGTGGTCACGGTCGTGAACGCGAACGTCGGCAACTGGACCGTCGTACCGGTCGAAGCCGTGGTTTCCGAAGTATCGCGGCCCGTGGTTGCGTCGGTCGGACCTTCGCTGGCACTCGTACGAGTCGTGGTCGACGAGCCGTTAAAGGTAAACGTGTTGACGTTGCCGATGCGGCTGAAGAACGGCACTACGGTCAATCGCACGAAGCGACGATCGCTCGACACGACGGCTTGCACCGTCAGGTTGGTACCTTCCGAGAGGACCACGATCACCGGCTGTTGAGCCGCGGCAAAGTCACCCACCACCGGGATCACGCTGATCACGAACGGCGTTTGCGACGTATCCGAGACGAACGCCTGTTGACCGTTGAACAACGTCACCTTGGGTGCTTGCAGCACGTTGGTACGCGAATCCTGCTGCACCGCGGTCATGAAGAAGTACGCTTCCAGATCGCTGAGAATCGCGAAGCCCAGCTGCGCACCACCCACGATACCGGCCGGAGCACCGGTCGTGATCAAACCGGCCGAGGTGAACGACGACTGACGGAACGGAATGTCCAAGTCGGTCGAGTACGGACCCGTTTGGTTCGTACCGCCCGGGCCGCTCAAACCGACGGTTTGGCTTTGGGTGCGGCTCAGGTCACGGTCGGCCAAGTCACGCGGATAGTCGGTCTGCGGCGTGGCTTGGTTGAACTGCGTCGAGACGTTCTCGTTCTTACGACCGAACAATTGATACGGCTTGTCGGCCCGATCGTTGATGTCGAAGTCAAAGTCAACGCCCATCTGCTCGAAGAAGTTATCCGACAAGCTGATGAACCGCACCTCGATCGTGACCTGCAAGTCTTGTAGACGACGGAGTTGTTCGAGCAAGTCGGCGATTTCCTCGTGAACCTGTTGGGTTTGGCTGACGACCAAGCTCAAGTTCGTGGGGAACGGACGGATCGCACCGGCGCCACCGACGTCGCTCCAAGTCGTAGGAGCGATCGTGCCGGTGATCAACTGCATGAGTTGATCGAAGTCGGCCTGCGCACCACCGCCAGCGCCACCGGGGCCGAAGCCGATGTTCTGCGGCACGCCCGACTGCGGCGGACCACCGCCACCACCGAGCGGCACGATCTGGCGACCACCGTTGAGATTCACTTGACCGAGTAAGCGCGGATCGAGCGTCGCGTTGGTCGGCGAGCCATCGGCATTGGCGATCACCGACAACGGCGCACCCGCACCACCCAGTTGCCCGCCGCCGACCGAGTCGTACGCCGAGTCCAACGCCCCGGCCAGCCCCATCTTCGAGTTCGGCACGAAGTTCGGAATCGGAATCACAAGGTCGGCCACGTTGTAGGTCACGGTATACACTTCGCCATCGCGGAGCGTTTCGCTCGTGATCTTGAGCACCTCGTCCTTGACGATGTAGCTCAGGTGCAGCGGTTCGAGAATCAGCGACAACGCACTCTTGAGCGAGATTTCCTGGCTCAAGTCGATCGTCACCGGCGTATCGAACGTGACACCCTCTTCACCCAGACCCAACGGGTCGAGGTGCATGTTGATCTGTGCCAACTGCGCGAGTCGCGTAATGACTTCTTGCAGCGGAGCGTTCTTGAACTTGAGCGACACCGGCGTACGCAGGCGTTGCTCGATTTCGAGTTCCTTGTCCGAGCGGCGAGCCCGACGTTCGGCCAGCAAACTCGCCCGGTTCTTGGTCATGGTGTCCCAAGCTTTGGCGTCGGGGAATACGATCGGCACCGAGTCGTCGAACGGCACGCCACTCTTGTAGACGCTGGCATAAGCCTTCGCGGCTCCGTCAGCCGATTCCTCACGAACCGCTTCGTTGTTGCGGATCGCGCGAGTGAACTTGGCCATCCGCTCGACTTGCCGCGTGACAGGCAGACCGGGTGCCATTTCTTTGAGCTTCTTGGCGACCAACTCGGCCTCGGCGTACCGCTGTTGATCGATGAGCTCGTTGAACTCGTCGACCTTGAGCGCGATTTGCTCGTCAACTTCGACCCGCGTGCGGTCATCCTTGTCGATCTCGGCCATCACGCTACGATTGCGTTGTTCGAGTTCGATCTTCGACTTGTTGACGTCGAGATAGGTTTGCAAATCGGCGAGCGAACGGTCGATGCGACGGAGGAGCAGGTCCTTGGTTGCCGCTTCGAGCGGCGACTTTTCGATCTGCTCGCGCGATTGACGGAGCATCTCGGCAGCCCGTTTCGGATCGGTCTCGCGCACTTGAGTGGCGATCTGCTCCTGACGGCTCAGGTTGGCCGAGACTTCGCGATAGAGCAACTGCGATTGCGTCGACGCTTCTTTCATCAAGGACTCGCTGCCGTTCTTAGCGCCGGGACCCATTTGCAACAGGTCTTGCAGACGTTGCTGCGTGGCCGGGTCGAGTTCGCCGGCGAAGCGTTGCGCCTCGCGGAACTTGGCCATGGCGCGGGGCACATCGTGCTGCTTGAGCAACGCGTCACCTTCGAGGAACAACGCCATGCCCATGCCGACCTGACCACCGGCCGGCAACGTCTGCTGGCTCGGCGGAGTGAATGGAACTTGGGCGGCGACGGGGACGTTCTTGGTCGTGTCGTTGGCCGGATTGTAGACCGCTTGCGACGCGCTGTTGTCGCCAGCCGCGAGATTGGCCGAGGCCGGCATCGCACCCGAGCGGAGTTTC
>JAEUIL010000735.1 GCA_016794255.1 Planctomycetaceae bacterium
GCAAAACGGTGCTAAAGTCTTGGCTCGCCAAGCGTGACTGTTGCCGCTGCAAATGACAAAGTCCACGGCGAAAGTGCCACTGCGGTTGCTCGGGTGCCAGTGCGATGCAAGCGCTGTAGCACTCAGCGGCGACATCAAACATGCCGAGCCGTTCACAACAATGCCCCAATCCGTACCAGCCCCACACGTTCTTGGGATCAGCTTGAGTCAACCGTTCCCAATAAGTCCGGGCCTCGGCAAAGCGTCGCTCACTCGACAGCAACGCCGCTCGATGTCCGAGGTCGCGGGCGGTGAGTTTCGCCGGAGCTACGTCAGGCTCTCGCCTAACGTCTGACGGCGAGTGCCCGGTTTGCCGCGACGCGTAGGTCGTCTTCAGAAACTGTGCCTCAGCCCGAGCGGTGTTCCAACGCTCGCTACCACGGGCATCGAGTTGTCCGTGTTTGTTACGATTTCCCGCGGTGGAAATCTCGGCCAGCAGCTTCTTCAGCGTGGCCTCGGCCTGTGGCTGGTCGTGCATCACATCGACCAAGGCAACTTGCGCTTGTTGCACCGTTGTTTCCAACGAGGCGAGTTGCTGAACCGCCTCGAACCGAGCCACTTGCGCGTTTCGCGCAACCAGCAGGGCCCCGATGAACATCAGCACCATCGCCGCAATGCCTGCGACGCCGCTCGACGAGGCGAGCCGAGGATGGCGTCGGAACCACTTTTGCGATCGTTCCACGAGCGACGGCTCGCGCGTGTGTCGCAGCGGACGATGTTGCAGCTGGCACTGCAAATCTTCGTGAAGTTCTTGGGCCGACCGATAACGACGAGCCGGATCGTATTCCAAGCAACGGAGGACCATCGCCTCGATAGCCGGCGTAATCGCGGGATTGATCTGGCGCGGCGAACGGATCGTCGTCTTGCGGTCAGCCAAGCTATCAACGAGCAATTGATCGATCTCGCCGTGTCGCAACGGGAATGGATATTCGCCCGTCAGCACTTCGTACAACACAAGCCCCAGCGAGTAGATATCGCTGCGTTCATCACCGCCGGACATACTGACTTGGAATGCTCGCAAGATCTCGGGTGCCATGTAGGGCAACGTGCCGCCGACATGCGCCGATCGCCCGATGTTTGCCGCGTTACGATCTTGCGACAGATTGAAGTCGAGCAACATCGGTTGGCCGTCGCTCGCCAACAACACATTGGCCGGTTTGAGATCGCGATGCAAAATCCCACGCTCATGGGCATGAGCCAGACCGGCCGCGAGTTGAGCTCCAATCCACAACACGGCTTCGACGTAGGTTAAACCGGACAGGGTGTTTAATGCCGTGACCGCATTTGCCGCAGAACTGCTATTGCTCGCTAATGACGCGGAGTCGTGGGAGCATGATTCGGATGAACCAAGCGATGCGGCGACTTCCGTATCGTGCCAAGGTGTGCTGTGCCGGTTTGCCAGTACCGTTTCGACCAGCGCTCGGCCACTCGCCGGTTGACGGATGCGTTGGCGCAGTTCGCGCACCGCATCGGCCAGCGTCACGCCACCGCAATAGGGCATGCACACTGCCTGGAATGTGCCTCCGCGATGGACCGAGTAGATCGGCACGATGTTGGTGTGCTGGAGTCGGGCGAGTGTTTGGGGCTCGCTGCCCGAGCGGCGCGTGATCTTGAGCGCCACCGGTCGGTCGGCCAACTCGCCCTGCCGGGCCAGATAGACTTTGGCAAAGGCACCTCGTCCCAGCAGCGCCAGCAGTTCAAAACCGAGAAACTTCTCGCCGACTCTTGGCATCACCTGGGTCGACGGAGGCTCGGGCCCCACCGCCGGATCGACGACACGCGAACGCACGGCAGCGTTGTTCGCGAGCGAATCGACCAACGATGACGCCGTCGGCGCGAGATGGTTCACCAATTCGGACGCACCGCGCGAGTCGGAATCTTGCGATGGCCAGCCCGAGATATCGATGTTCCAGCGACGATGGTAGTCCTCGGCCCGTGGGTGTTCGCCCGCTAACTGTCGCTGACGGTAGTCCTCATACGCCACGGCTTCCAAGTCATCACGCCGAACAAACAGCGTGGGGAAACGCGTTTGATAGAAATCGAGGTCCACTTGCTCGCTGCAACCGGCCCGCAACTCGATATCGACTCGCACCAGCTCGCGCACAATCTCGTGAAACAGCGGATGATCGGCGGGTGGCGACAGAGTTGCGAGCTCCACGCGTTTGGCCTGGCGATACGCATCCTCCAGCGCGGCGACGAACCGGTCGAGTTCCTGACTGTCGTCGATGGAGGGGCGTTGGATCATCTCTGGTCACTCAAACTCAAGCAATTCCGCGAGCCGTTTGCGGGCTTCCTGCAGCATTCGTTCCACCGTTCGCTTCGAGCGACCAGTGCGACGGGCAATTTCGTCAATCTCATGGCCTTCGATCCGTAGCTCGATCATCTCGCGATGACCGACCGGCAGTTGGTCGAGCGCCTCGGTGAGCGTGAGCTTGAGGACCTGCAAGGCTGTTTCGTCATCGGTCGGCGCGGCGTCGGCGAGCTTGTCGATCGCATCGCCATCGGTGGTCTTGCGAACGTCGCGCTTGGCGGCCAAATGAAACGCGCCTTTGGCACGAATCTTGTTCAGCGCAATGACCAAGAACAGCTTCCACAACTCTTCGCCAACCGGTACGTCGTAGTAGCCTTGCTGAGCACCACGAAAGAAGCTACCAAAGACCGACTGTACGATCTCATCGGAATCAACCCGACGCGATAATGCCGATGACGTTTTGCTTCTTGCGAGCGCCAGCAACCGCTGGGCATACCGCAGGTAGAGTTGCGTGGCTGCGTCGGTTTCGCCCTGCTTCACACGGCGCAACAGCGAGTGATCCGACACTTGGTCGGCCGTTCCGCGATCACGACGTTCCGGCTCGCCATCCGACATCCACGGTCTCTGCAAAAGGAGGAGTCGCAATTCGCGGGATCGTCCGCCAAAGAAAATAAACCACGGCACGATGGGGCGGTCAGACCGATTGTCGACTTGCTTCATTCAAGTCGAATAATGCCCTACTGTCAATCAGCACATAGACTTACGTCGCCCCTCTTCAGGCGGAGAAACAGTCGCCTTCGGACCTACAGCAGGAGCAAAGCAATGCTCAAACGCCATCGTTTGGATCGATACCCAAACGCAGCCCGAGCCAGGTGATCGCGTGGTTCATAAGCTCTTGCGGTGGCCGCACGTAGTGCTTGTCAGCTACGCCTTCCGGAGCATGTCCCAGAAAGAGTCCCGTGAGGCTCGCGAATCGTGGCTCGCTGTTGAGCATATCGGCAGATGCCTTCCGAAAGAACTTTGGCGATTTTGAAACCTTCGTCGTACGCCGCAGTCGATTGAAGGTACTGCCAATGTTGTCAATCTTCTTCAGCTCGCCCTTTGTCACAAGGGACTCGAACTTCAACGGCCCTCCCAATTCGTTGGTCAATGCAAATTATCCAATCTTGCTGCACTCTTGAACTAGCAGGTGAAAGGTTTCGTTCCAAAGAGGGTACGAGACCGTCGGCACGCTCCGGTGAGATGCTGTCTTGGAACGCCTGCGTGTGATCGATTTTAGCTCCCAGTCAATTTCGCTTAGAGCCCATCGTCACGATCGTACGCCACCCAAATTCTGTACGCGATCAGCAGCTTGCCGCGTGAACGGGGCGAGGCGGAAATTCTCTTGGAGCGGCGTCACGGGCACTGGGCATCGAGAGCCATCATTGGCACCGCGAGGTGACGTTTGGCGAAGACAAGTGCCAGGTGAGGCTTGGCACGCTCCTCACAACCTTGCCGCCTTTCGAGGCGCGGTCGTTGGTCGATCGCGGCTCGGCGGCCACCCGCAAATTACCGCCCCGCTTCGCGATTTCGCATACCAAACCCATAAACCACGACGATTTCTGGGCGTCTGAAAAGGTGCATGACACAGGCATGTGACCGACCAATGATGTCGCTCAAGCCCGGTTGGGGCGTCATGCGAAGTCGTTTGTTTCCTGCGGAAGTGAAAGCTCGCGAGAAGGCAGTTGTCGGTTCGCTGTAGCTGAAATAGCTCGATTCTGCTCCATTGCTGGCATCGTTGGTTACGCTTTGGTACTCGCTTGAGAACTGCTCGTCGTTGCTGTTATGAGTCGGTTGTTCATCGCTGCGTTGATTGCGTTTGTGGCGACCCGAATCTGGTTGCTCGGCTGGTTCGAGCCGAAGCTTAATGGCGATATGCTGATCTACTTTCGCTATGCGGTCGATGGCGTCGACCTGGGACACGTGCCATATCGCGAGACCGATTTGGAGTATCCGCCGCTCAGTTGGTGGACGATCGCGGCTCCCCGATGGCGGCCGTCGCAGCCGATCTATCGCTCGTATCTGACGATCGGCGACGGCAGCTTGAGCGACTTCTATCCCGAGTATTTCGGGCGGTTTCGGCTCATCATGGCGGTGTTCGATGTCGGCGCGTTCGCGCTGCTGTGCGCAATCATTGCACGACGGAGACGCGAACTGCTCGGCGTTGCGGCGTGGGGTTACGTGTCGAGCACGGCCTGCTTGCCGCATGTGATGTACGATCGACTCGATATCGGACTTTTATTCTTCGTGCTCGCTTGGGCTTGGTGCTGGTTGCGAGCGATCGATTCGTCGCAGCCGGTGCTTTGGAAGCTGGCCGCGTTTGCCGCCTTGGGCTGTGGCATTTCTTACAAGCTGATTCCGCTAGCGATCGTGCCCGCGGTGTGGTTTGCCGAGCTGCGACAGGCCATCGACCAGCGCCGCTATCGCTCGCTAGTTGCCGGTAGCATAACGCTCTTGATCACGGCCTGCGGTCCATTCGCGCACTATTACGCCACCTCCGGCCCGGGCGTGTTCAAGCTCTTCACTTATCACGGCGCTCGCGGCATTGAAATCGAGTCGACCTGGGCCACGCTCGTGTTACCGCTCAAGTGGCTTGGTATGAACCTCAGCGTCTCGCATGGCCACGGCTCGATCAATCTCGACAGCCCGCTCTCGTCAACTCTGGCGGTGGCATCGAGCCTCGCACTCGTCACGATCTTGCTCGGCTCGGGCATCTTGGCTTGGCGAGCCGCGAAAGCGGATCCGGTCTCGGCCGGTTATCGAGTGGGGCTGCTCGCGCTGCTCGCGGCAGTCGTGGTGTCGAAGGTGTTGTCGGTGCAGTATCTACTTTGGACGTTGCCTGTGTTGCTTCTGCTTGGCATTGAAGGCGCAACCAAGAAACAAGCGTGGCAGTTGGTCGGCGCGGTGACGGTGATCGCGGCCCTGTCGACGCTGCTTTATCCGTATCTGTTCTTTCTCGAAATCCCTTGGGGCAACGGAACGATCCCCAATCCGTGGCCGCTCGCTCCCGCGTTGCATCCGTTGCCATGCACGGTGCTGATCGTGCGCAACGCGCTGCTCGTGGCCTGGGTCGTATGGGCGGGACGCGCGATCCTAACGACAAACAACGAGCGGGGGTCGTTAGGCCCCCGATGACGACGTGCACGTGAAGTCGTCCCACGGTCGCACCTTATTGCCGACTGCGCTCGTCGTGACAAAACAAGTTCTCAAGTAAACTGTAGATTCTGACAGCGCAACGTCATCGGGGGCCTGACGACCACCGCTCGTTGTCCCCGTCCGTTCTTTAGTGCAAAATCTCGAACAGATTGCTGTGCTCGTCGGTCCAGACGATCGACCGACCCTCGAGCGGCGTGCCAACCTCACTCAATCGCGGAGCGGCGAGACACTTCGGATCGCGTGCCAGCACGGCCCAAACGGCGGCGGACTCGGCGCTCTTGAACCGTCGGTCGAGCGTTTCGAGTCGTCGGCCCGTGAAGCCGCCGGACTGCGCCAAGCCGTGAATCACGGGCGTCAAATCGACGTGGTGATTCGAGATATGCACGGCCACCATGCCGTCCGGAGTCAAGTGCCGTTGATAGATCGCGAGCGATTCGACCGTCAGCAGGTGAGCCGGAACCGCGTCGCCGCTGAAGGCATCCAGCACGAGTAGATCGAACTGCTGCGGTGCCTCGCGTTCCAACGACAATCGGGCGTCGCCCAACTCACACTCGATCGTGGCCTGCGACTTATCTAGATACGTGAAATACTTCCGCGCCAGTCGCAGCACCTCGGGGCTGATCTCGTAATAGCGAAACACATCGCCCGGCCGACCGTAGGTCGCCAGCGTGCCGGTACCCAAGCCGACAATGCCGACGCGGATCGACTGCTTTTGTTCCTGCAGGGTGCGGATCGCCCGACCGACGCCGGTCGACTCGGTGTAATAGATCGTCGGTTCGAGCTCGCGTTCGGCAGACAGGTACTGCATGCCGTGCAAAATTCGCCCGTGACGCATGAAGCGGCGATGCTCGACGGGATCGTGGCGATCGTACTCGTCGACGCAGATCACGCCATAAAAATCGCGAGTGACCGCAAGCATGTCAATCGCTACCGCACTTGCTTGGGAGCGAACGACAAACAGCAACCCGAGAAACGCGGCCGCGCCGCTGGCCAGCGCCCACCGCGACGCGGGCCGCCAGACTTGCTTGCCGAGTCCATCGGCCGACGCGATCAAGGCCAACACGTAACAGACGGTCAGTCCCAGGTTCAATTCAAAGTAGCCCGTGAACAACAGCGGAGCCACGAGGGCCACCGCGATGCCGCCGAGTGCGCCGCCGGCTGAGGTCATCAGATAGAACGAGGTCAAGTAGTGAACCGTCGGCTTGCGACGCACCAACTCGCCATGGCACAGAATGCAAATCAAGAACAGAGCCAGCATGTACACGCCGACTTCGAGCCACAGATGCAGCAGTTGGTTGAAGACCATCACGCCACAGACGGCGATCACCGCCAGAGCCGTGACCGGCCCACACCAGCGGGGCGAATACCATTGTTCCTTTTCAAAACAAATGATGAACGACACCAAATACAGGCCGAGCGGCAAGACCCAGAGAAACGGAATCGCGGCGACATCTTGGCAGACGTGGTTGGTCATCGCCAGCAGCATGATCGACGGCACGGCGGCATACAGCAGCCAACTGAGTCGCGCGCCCCACGTCGGTCGTTCAGCGGTGCTCGACGCGGCGAGCGGCGCAAGGCATTCGAGCTGCCGCAATTGCCAGATCCGCCAGGCACAGTAGCCGCACAACAGCGCGAACAGACTGAAGCCCAGCGACCAGATGCGTCCCTGCCAATTCGAGCCCAACAGCGGCTCGACGACAAACGGATAACTCACGAGCGCCACGAGTGAACCGATGTTCGACAACGCATAGAGGCGATACGGATTCGCGCCGCCGGTCGATCGCGCGAACCACGCTTGAATGAGTGGCCCGGTCGTCGAGAGTAGGAAATAAGGCACACCCACGTTCGCGGCCAACAGCGTGAGGATCCGCCACGTCGGATCCGAGGCATCGGTTGGTTTCCAGGCGGCGCTCGGCGTGATCGGCAACACGAACAACGCGACCATGATCATCGCGATATGGACGATGCCCTGTGTCGTCGGTCGCAAGTAGCGTGTCGCGGCGTGAGCATACGCATAGCCGGTGAACAACACGACCTGGAAGAACAACAGGCACGTCGTCCACACCGCCGGGCTGCCACCAAACCAAGGCAAGATAAACTTGCTGATCACCGGTTGCACTTGGAACACGAGAAACGCACTGACCAAGATCGTCAGCGCGAAGCAGATCATCAGCGAACGATCACGGGTTGGCGGGCTCATAGGATACGGACCGGTAATACGAGTTAGAGTCGAATCGTGCGTTTGCCGTAGCCGAACTCGCCAGAGTTCGGGATGCCCCGTCACAGGTCTCCCGAACTCTGGCGAGTTCGGCTACAGCACAATTTCGGAGACGGATGGAAAAAGGTAGCTTGCAATTCGCCCCCGCGTTGGGAATCATCGGTGAGTTCGCACTTTCCCCCCGGATCGTGAGAATCGCTACAACCGGACCGACAAGAGGGTTTTGTTCGATGGCCAGTCGCTTTCTAACGCCGATCGTCTGGGCGTTGTTGATCTCCGCCTCGTTCGCGGCCGACGCTCCCCGGGGCTATCACGCCTCGCATCCCGTCAGCGCCCCGACGCGGCTCGATGCCGTGTTCCCGCTCGCCAATCAAAGCCTGGCCGAGCCGCCGGCCGATTGGTATCCGGGCTACGACTCGACCGCGCAGAAGTACGAGCTCTACGCGCCGGCCAAGATCGATCGCAAGAAAACGTATCCGGTCGTGCTGTTCATCTCGGCCGGGCCATCGCCCGCAGGTTGGAACAATTGGAAGCAACTGTGCGAACAGCAGCAGATCATCTTCGCGAGCCCCTTTGCGGCCGGGAACAACACGCCGATGCCGCAGCGCGTGCGCATAGTGCTCGATGTGCTTGACGACCTGCGTCGCCAATACCCGATCGATCCCGATCGCACGTATCTCTCGGGTTTCTCCGGCGGAGCCCGGGTCGCTTGCGGTATTGCGTTCGCGCTCCCCGAGTTGTTCGGCGGTGTGATGCCGGTCTGTGCGAGCGAGTCGCTCCGCGAAGAATCTTGGTTGCGACAACGCGCGATGGATCGCTTGAGCATCGCGCTCATCACGGGCGAGACCGATTTCAATCGCGGCGAGATCGAGCGTTGGCGCGGACCGTTGCTGGCCGAAGTCGGCGTTCGTTCGCAAGTGTTCGTCGTCGACGGCATGGGCCACGGCATTCCGCCCGAGAACGCGTTGGCCATGGCCTACAAATGGCTCGAAGAGGGAACCGCTAAACGCAAGCAACTGGCGAAGCAATGGCCCGCGATGAGTCTGCCGGCGACGGCGAACGTCGATCGCGATAAGGCTGCTGCGGCCCTATTCGCCGAGGCCCAACGCCGCGCGCAGCAAAAGGCGACACTCTACAGCGGCTTGATGCAAATGGTCGGCGTGATGACCCGTTGGCCCGACACCGAAGCAGGCCGCGAGGCTAAGACGCTGCTTGAGAAGTACGAGGCCAAAGAAGATCGACCGTGGGAGGCCGACGATCTGGCCGAGCAACGCAAGTTCCTCGCCGCCGAGGCGAAGACGCTCACCGCCTACGCCACCGGACCGCTGCCGGATCAGTACGAAAAGCTGCGTGGCAACATGGCCGCCGCGGCGCTCGAGCGTTGGACGACGATCTTGGCCGACACGCCCAACACGCCGCTCGGGAAACAAGCTCCGGCGCAGATCGCTGAGTTGGAGAAGATCGCGGATAAGAAGTAGGCAGAGGGCAGTAGGCGGTATGCGGAGGGCAGTAGACAGAAGGCGGGAACAGG
>JAEUIL010000863.1 GCA_016794255.1 Planctomycetaceae bacterium
CGTGATATGCGGCCAGCACCATCCGTCCCACGCGCGGATCGACCGGCAACCGACCGAGTCGTTGGCCGAGCTTGGTGAGCCGTTGTTCTTCGTCGATCGCACCCAGCTCGAACAGCGTGCGATAACCGTCGCGCACCGCCTCGGGCCGTGGCGGATCGAGAAACGGAAACTCGTCAATCGCCCCCAAGCCGAGTGTCTCGGCCTGCAACACGACACTGGCAAGGTTCGTCCGCTGGATCTCGGGAACCGTGTAAGGCTCGCGCGATTGGAAGTCGTCCTGGCTGTAGAGCCGAATACAGATGCCGGGACCCACCCGCCCGCAACGACCCATGCGCTGGTTGGCCGAGGCTTGCGAGATCGCCTCGATCGGCAAGCGTTGCATCTTCGTGCGGCCCGAGTAACGGCTGATCCGCGCCGTGCCGGGATCGATCACGTAGCGAATGCCGGGCACAGTGAGCGACGACTCGGCGACGTTCGTAGCGATGACCACGCGTCGACCGTTATGCGGCTTGAAGATCCGCTGCTGCTCGGCGGTCGACAGACGAGCATACAGCGGCAGAATCTCGACCGTGCCCGACTGTAGCCGCCGGCTGCGCAAGGTCTTGGCCGACTCGTGAATGTCCCGCTCCGTGGGCATGAAGATCAGCACATCGCCCGGCGCTTGGCGACCGATTTCGTCGACCGTGTTCGCCACGGCACGATGAACGTCTGGCAGCATCTCGCCCGGTTCGAGTTCGATCGGTTGATAACGGACCTCGACCGGATAGGTGCGGCCACTCACCTCGATGATCGGCGCGGGACCCCGGGTATCACCAAAGTGCGCGGCGAACCGCTGAGCGTCGATCGTGGCTGAGGTGATGATCACCTTCAGATTGCGACGGCGGGTCAACAGTCGCTGCAAGTAGCCGAGTAAGAAATCAATGTTCAACGACCGCTCGTGAGCCTCGTCGATAATGATCGTGTCGTATTGATCCAGGAACCGATCCGACTGCGACTCGGCGAGCAGAATGCCGTCGGTCATCAGCTTGACGAGCGTTTGCGGACCGGTCGAGTCGGTGAAACGAATCTTGAAGCCAACTTGCTGACCCAACGGCGTGTGCAATTCCTCGGCCAATCGAGCCGCGACCGTGCGAGCCGCGATGCGACGGGGCTGCGTGTGGCCGATGAGTCCGTCGATGCCACGTCCGATCGAAAGACATATCTTCGGCAGTTGCGTGCTCTTGCCCGAGCCGGTCTCGCCGCACACGACGACCACCGGATGCTCGGCGATCGCCCGACCGATTTCGTCGCGTCGGGCGCTGATCGGCAACTGTTCGTCGAACTCAAGCCGCGGCAAATTTCGCCGCCGGGCCTCACGCGTGGCTTGCGATTGTTGCAGGTCGTGTTCGAGCCGCGCGAGCAGTTTGTCGTGCGGCTGGTTATTCTGCTGCGCCTCGCGGACCTGGCGCAGCAGTCGACGCAACCGATGGCGGTCGGCCTGTAAGGCGAGTTCGAGCTGAGCGTCGGTCGGCAACGGCATGGCGAGTCGGCAGCGAATGGCAAGCGGAGGAGTCTCGTTATTTTAGTCGTGAGACCGCGACCGACGGGAGGGGGACGTAATGGAGACGGGGATTTAGGAGTGAGGCGCGATCTGGCCGTGAGGTTCGCGGCAGGAGAGATTGGTCGAAACAAAAGGCAGCTGGTACAAAAGTACGTGATATCATACGTATCATTGAGGCTGACGGTTGGCGACACGTACGGACGCGTGGTAGTCATCGACAGTTTCATCACCCGTTGAAACCCGGCTTGGTAACAGTGCCCGGAAAAATGAGCGATGATCTTGGTACCGGTACGCTCGCCAGTATTTTGAAACAGGCTGGACTCAAATGAAATACTTAATCGTTATAGAACCAACAGATACGGGCTTCTCGGCGTACTCGCCTGATTTACCGGGATGTGTTTCTACAGGCGAGACACGCGTGGCATGCGAATCTAATATGCGCGAAGCAATTGAGTTTCATATTGAAGGGTTACGCGTCGAGGGACTTGAGGTGCCGGAACCGGGAACCTCGGTTGCCTATGTTGACGTGGTTTAGAAAATCACGTCTAGTTTGCTGTCATGTCCCCGCGCGAAGAACTCGACGAACTCGGCTATACCATCCTGCCTCGCTGGCTGCCGCAGGACTTGCTCGCTGAACTGCGCGCGACAGTCGCCGAACTCTACGATCGCGAGGGGGACACCGCGGGGAGCGAGTTCAAGCAAGAACCGGGCTGTTTGCGGCTGGCCAATCTGGTCGACAAGGGGGATGTGTTTCAGCACGTTATCGCCGCGCCGGAAATCTTGGCGCTCGTCGAACATGTACTGGGAGCCGAGTTCAAGCTGAGCAGCCTGAACGCCCGCACGGCCTTGCCTGGCTGCGATGCACAGCCGTTGCACGCCGACATGGGGGCGATCGCCGACGAGCATGGCTATTGGGTCTGCAACACGGTGTGGATGCTCGACGAATACACGCCCGACAACGGACCGTTGCGTGTGGTGCCGGGCTCGCATCGGTGGGGCAAATTGCCGCAAGCCGAGTTGCCCAACCTGCGGGCGATGCATCCGCGTGAGCAACTCGTGACCGCACCGGCCGGCACGGTCGTCGTCATGAACGCCCATCTATGGCACGGCGGACTCGACAATCGCACGACGAAACCACGCACCGCCCTGCACGCGTTTTATTGCCGTCGCGACAAGCCGCAGCAGCAGTATCAGAAGCAGTTAGTCCGGCCCGAGGTGCAAGCCCGGCTGTCGCCCGCTATTCGTCGGCTGCTCGCCATCGACGACCCGCTCAACGATCAACTGGCACGTGAGGTGACCGTGCGGAGCGGGTTTTTGAAGTGATCCAACGAGGGGAAGATTTCAACACGGAGAACACGGAGTCCGATTTAAGTCGGCAGGTGTTGGATTGTTTGAATATTTGCCTCAATTCATCTTACTCTTCTGCCTTCGTCTCTGTGGACTCCGTGTTCTCCGTGTTGAACTCTTCATCCCTCCCCTCACGTCAACTTCTTCAGCAACCAATCCCCGAGTCGCGGCCAGAGCTGACCGATCGCGAACATCCACCGCGCTTTGCCGGGTAGCACCAACTCGGGCGAGCGACGTTGACAGGCGCGGAGCATTTGCTCGCAGAGCCACTCGGGATCGAGCCGGCTGGTCTTCGCGCCGCCACCGGGCTGAAGCGCCTCGGCGGGAATGTTGCCCGCGGTTGACTCGTAACGTGGCCCGGTCTCAGCGCGGCGGATCGGACCGGGACACACCAGCAACACATGCAGCCCCTGATCGCCCAACTCTAGTCGCAATTGCTGAGCATACGCCGATACACAAAACTTTGACGCCGGATACGCCCCATAGAAACGGGCTCCGACCTTGCCCGCCAACGAGCCGACGAGCACCAAACTGCCACGAGTCTTGAGCAACTCGGGCACTGTGGCGCGGGCGACGCGCACCGTGCCGAGAAAATTGAGTTCGATCAGTTCCCGAAAGTCGGCGGGCGTGGTGTCCAAAATCGCCTGCCGGGTCGAGCGACCGGCACCATGAAACACCGCGTCGAGCCGGCCGAATTTGTCGAGCGTTTGTGCGACAAGATTCGCGACCGAGGCGTCGTCGGTGACATTCGTGACGATCGGTAGCACCTCACCGCCCAACTTCCGCACTTCGTCGGCCGCGGCTTGCAATTTGTCGGCAGTGGTCGCCGCCATCACGAGCTTCGTCCCACGGCGTGCAAGGACTTTGGCCAGCATGAGCCCCAAGCCGCTGGATGCGCCGGTGACGAGAGAAACGGATGCGGACATGGGGGGAGGAAAGTAGGCAGTAGGCAGCAGAGAGTAGGCAGTTGGCAGAGGGCGGTAGGCAGTTAGGACCGTGCGGCGTACGTTTCGACACCATTATGTCTCACGAGGTCGCCGCGTACTACCGCCGCTCTCGAACCTTTTCGCTTCCTTCTCAACATTCTGTCCGCTCTTCACTGTCTACTGCCCTCTGCCTACCGCCTACCGCCCTCTGCCCTCCGCCTACCGCCCTCCGCCTACTGCTTCCCCCGATACACCGCCTGGTGCAGTTGATTCTGCTTCGACGTGAACGCCCCTGGATTCGGATCGTCACGCAGCGCGACGTACATCATGTGATACTTCGCGTCGAGATCGTCGGCGTAATGCACAATCAACGCCTCCGGCGTCATCGGCGGCTTGGGCGAGCCCCACTCGGGCAACCGTTGATGCGAGACAATGATATGCTCCAGTCGCAACAGCACGTCGGCATCGAGCGTGCTGCCCGCGGCGGCCTCGCGGACAATATCGCGGCCCTGCAAGATGTGGCCGATTAGCGTACCGGATGGCGTGTAGGCCGGTCCCTCGGGCTGCCAATCGATCTCACGCAGCTTGCCGATGTCGTGGAGAATCGCACCCGCCACGGCCAGCCCTTTGTTCAATCGCGGTTGCAAGTCGGGATAGTAATCGTCGTACTTGTCGACCATCAACACGACGGTCCGGGTCACGCTCAACACGTGTTCCAGATACCCGCCCACGAAGTTGTGATGATTGCGGGTCGCGGCAGCAAGCGTCAGTAACGACTCACGATTCGTGTCGAGCAGCGTTACCACCAAAGCCTGCAACGGCGGATCGTCGATCCGTTCGACGGCGATCTGCCGCAGTTCGTTGAACATCGCCAGCGGGTCGAAGCGCGATCGCGGCTGAAACATGGTCGGGTCGAACCCGTCGGTCGCGTCGGCCTCGATCACTTCGCGAATCTTGCGAATCTCAAGCTGCGGACCAAAGTTCGTTTCGCGATAGAGCGCGCGGAGTTTATAGAACGCGCCGGGCGACCAGTTCTTGCGGCAGTCGTCGCCCCAGATCGAATCGCTCCAAACCGGAAACGTGACCGCGCGGCGATCGTCGCGAAAGCCGACCTTGAAATACGGCTTCCCCTCGCGCGTCTTGAGTTCTTCTTTGCTCGTCAGCAGAGCGAAGAAGTCCCCCTCCTGGCCATTCTCAAGCTCGGCCAGCGCGACGAGGATGGTTTTCTGCGTAGGCATGAGCCCCTCCACCCGATTGGCGACGAATGTCACTCCCACGGGCGTCATTCTACCGCAACTTCGGCACGGTTGAACGCGGCGTCGGTCGGATTTTCCGATCCTGCCGGAGATAACGATCGGCCGGCTGTTTTTCCGGGGGACAGAACGACGAATAACGGAAGAGTGCTTGGTGCTTAGTGCTTGGTTCTTAGTTGAAGAACCGTGGCCCGCGGACAAATCGCCGTCCGAGGTAGTGTTGAACTAACCAAGCACTAAGCACCAACAACTAAGAACTTTCTTATGGTTAAGCCCGCCGGCAAATCGACGACACCGGCCCGCGAGCATCCGTGGCTCACGGCGTTTGCCAACTACTTACGCACCGAGTGTCACTTGGCCGACAACACGGTGGTCGCCTACCGTCGTGATCTGCGCAAGTTCTTCGAGTGGCTGGCCGAGAAAAAGATTCCGTCGCTCACGGTGCAGCAACTGTCCGACTATGCGGGTTGGCTGCACCAGTCGGGCCTCGCTCCGGCCAGCCTCGCGCGCCATCTCGTGTCACTCAAGTTGTTCTTCCGCTATCTGCAACTTGAGAACATTCTGCGCGACAACAAGGTCGAACTGCTCGGCAGCCAGAAGCTGTGGCAACGCATTCCGACGGTCCTGTCGCCGGGCATCGTCACGGCCTTGTTCGATGCGCCGACCAAGGCCGACCCGTGCTGGCGGCGTGATCGCGCGTTGCTCGAACTCATGTACGCCACGGGCTGCCGGGCGTCGGAGATCGCCAATCTGAAATTGCGTGACGTGCGGATGGACGATGGCTATCTGACCTGTCGCGGCAAGGGTGACAAGCAGCGGGTCGTGCCGATCGGCGTCAAGTCGCGACTGGCTCTGAAGACGTGGATCGAGACCGAGCGAGCGGGGAGTGTGCAGCCGCTCAAGGACAAGCCCGAGTGGCTGTTTTTGACGCGGTTGGGTAAGCCGTTACGGCGCGAGCGAATTTGGGAGCTGGTCACGCGCTATGCGCAACGAGTCGGCGCGCCCGAGGGTGTGAGTCCGCACACGCTACGGCACAGTTTCGCGACCCACATGCTCGCCGGCGGCGCCGATCTGCGTATGGTGCAAGAGATGCTCGGCCACGCGAGTATTTCCACGACGCAGGTCTACACGCACGTCGATCACACGCGGCTGAAGGCGGTGCACAAGCAGTTTCATCCGCGCGGATGAGAGGGAGAAGTTGTTGGTGGATAGTGGTTGGTTGTTAGTTAAGAAGTTGTTGGTGATAAAGCCTTCCTTCTAACCACCAGCAACCAACCGCTAACCACCCTTCTTCCCATCATGCTCGACCGCTTCGCGCCAGGCGCGGAGCGTCATGCCGAGCGATGTGGCGGTGAGAAAACCGAGGAAACCGCCCAGGATCGCGGCGCACAAGATGCCCAGCGCGATGCCGATGTACACGCCTTGCTCGGCGTACATGACAATCAACACCGCCGCACCTGCGCCGCCGCCGGCCAGAACGCCGAGTGCCGTCAGCACGATCGTTGACCAACCGACGCCTCCGGAACGATGCAAACGCGTGGTGGGGGCAAACTCGATGGGGCCGGTCTGCGGCGGCTCGTCGTCATGCGTGCCGGCGCGCAGTCGGGCCGAGGTGTCTGCCGTGCCGCGCGAACCCCAGGCGTTACCCAACACATGCGCCGCGATGAGCAGCGCCGTCCAGAAGATCGCCAGCGACCACACCGGCCCAATCCGCACGGCGAGGGCCATCAACGCGCTGAGCACGGCCACGGCAATGAACAAGGTGCGCAACCGGAACTGCGGCCAGCGACCAGTCGTGGCCAGCGGTGAAGGTTCACGATGCGGCGTCTGGGGGCGATCCATATCTCGGAGTCTAGAACAACGAGCGGCGGGCGACCATCGCGGGCCCCCGTCAGGTGAGGAAACTCACACGTGGCCTTCGCTACCGTCAACGCCAGCAACGGCCGCGCGCGGCGCTCAGTTCAAACTGAGTCCATGAAAAAACGGGGTCCGAGTCACGCTCGTTACCGAGACGTCGACTCGAACCCCGTGGCGCTGGTTGAAATGCGCGATCGATCCGCGAAGTGAACCTCGCGAGATCTAGGCGGCGCTGGTCTCGGGCTTTTTCGGTTCAGCAGCCGGGGCGGGGGCAGCCGCCGGAGCTTGCGGAACTGCCGGGGCAGCAGGCTTCACATCCGACGGCGAGCTCGGCTCGTTCATCGGGCTGGGCAAGCGATTGACCCGTTGCTGAGCAGGCGATGGCACAGTCGGCGTTGTGCTCGGAGCCAACGACGGTTGCGAAGTCGCGGGACCGGCATGCGGCAGCGAAGATTCGGCAGGCACCGTGCTCGGCGAGAGCGTCGTGGCGCTCGGAACAGTCGCCGCCGGTGCGACGCTGATCTCGTTGCCACAGGCATCGACCGGCACGCGATACGTGATCGTCCGCGGCACGCGATACGTGTAGGTCACCGGCACGCGCTTCTCAACGCAGCGCGGCACCTTGACCGTGCTCAACTCGGCAACTTGCTTGCACACGCGCACCGGAGTTTGCTCGATCTTTTCTTCGTAAGCCATCCGCATCGTCGTGACGGGGACCTTGCGAACTTGCTCTTCGGTCACCATGCGGCAGACCTGGACGGGCACTTTGTTTTCGACCCGCTCGACGACTTGGCGGCAGACCGTGACCGGCACCTTGCGAACTTGTTCTTCGGTGACCATGCGGCAAACCTGAACCGGCACGCGCTGCGTGACTTGCTCTTCGACCCAACGGACCGATTGCACCGGCACGCGACGGGTCTGGATCTGTGGAGCATAGCTGACCTGCGGCACGTTATAGGTCACGACGTTTGGCTGCCACACGCGATAGACCGAGGTTTGAGCCGGCATCTGCGTCGGCACCCAAGCCAACTGCGGGCGGCCCGCGGTGACACAGCCGGTGCAGGGATCCATCACCGGTGCACCGGGCGAGAACGCCAAGCGATTGACGACCGGACCCGGCGTGCAGACGGTTTGATCGACCATCTGGCCTTGGTCAACTTGCACGGGGCGGTAGCTCGTGACCGGCGTCATGACCGTGTATTGCTCTTCGCGCTCGCTCGTTTCCCAAACAGGGCGACGCACCGTGTAGGCACGCTCTTGCTCGTGCGTTTCGAACACCGGGCGTTGAACCGTGGTGCGCTCTTCGCGTTCGCTCGTCTCATAGACGTTGCGAACCACGTCGTAGCTGCGGTCCTCGATGGTCGTCTCGTAGACCGGCTTCTGCACGGTGTAGCGTTCCTCACGCTCGCTGGTTTCGTAGATCGGCTTAGCGACCGTGTACCGACGTTCGCGGACCTCGGTCTCCCAGACCGGCCGATAGGTGGTCACTTGGCGCTCGTCGTAAACCGTCTCGGTCTCGACGCGATATGCCGTGACTTGTTTCTCTTCGTAGACCGTCTCGCACTTCAACCGATAGGACGGTTGAGCGCAGCCTTGTACCGACTGTCCACAACACTGCGCGGCGGCGGGCGACACGTAGCCGACCGCTGCTAGCAGCGCGAAAATGAAAGCAGACCTCATCGCTGTGACTCCCAAAAGTAAGCGCAAGGGTTCCTCCAGCACCACGTGGAACCTCTAATTAGAATTTGGGCAACGAAGCCCCGATCTGCAAACAGAAAAGTTTAACATCGCCCCCGAGGCGAGTCGCAACCGATTGTCTTGATGGGACTTGCGACTCGGCGAGATTTTTTCAAGTTTCTGATACGGCGAGCCGACGCCAATTTCTGTCCAGTGCTAGCCAGGCGTGCTAGCAGTGCCCGGATGACCGATTCAATCCAGGCGGCTGAGCCCCCTGTCGCTCTTGGGCAACGAGCTTGTGGCCTTCTTGCCACCGACAATCGGCATGAGCCGGGAAGCTTGACCTGCCCGCACCGATTCGCTTATCGCGCGGTCGAATTTTTTCTTTCCTTCTCACAGGTGGTAGCCAAGAATTGAGTTGATGTCGAGCCGCGTGTGCGGCTGGGCAGGTTGACGTTTACCTAAAAAGCTCGCCCGGTTAGAGTTACGCCCCATGAACCGGGCCGTTTCGCGCCGGGTGCACGTTCAGGGGAACGGTCGAGAGACCGCGGCAATGTTCCATGGCTGAGCATCTTCATCGTCGCTTGCATGAGTTGAAGCAAGAGTTGTTGTACGTTGGCTCGTTAGTGGAAGAGGGGTTAGCGCGATCGATTCAAGCGCTGCTGCACAGCGATCAGCAACTCGCTCAGGTCGTGATCGAAGCCGATCGCGAAATCGATCGCATGGAAGTCGAAGTCGAGCACAAGTGTCTCGACATTCTCGCGCTTCATCAGCCGGTGGCCCATGATCTGCGGTTCGTCGTGGCGGTATTGAAGATCAACAACGATCTCGAACGCATTGG
>JAEUIL010000772.1 GCA_016794255.1 Planctomycetaceae bacterium
TGCCTTTAACTCCAAAAACATCGCCTCCCACTTCGTGGTCGTCGGGTCCCAGTCAAATCCTAGATCGGCGAGAGCGCGCTCACGGTCAGGGGAAATACGCCCTCGGGTGCGCAGGCTACGTTGATTGCTGACCCAATCTGCCAGCCGACGATTCACGGGCCATCGTTGCGGGACCCGGCAGTGGCCGAACTGCTTCTTGAAAGCAGCGAGCTGACCGAGCATGTCTGGCCAACTGTCGGTTACATTGAATGCGGAGGCGGGAACTAGCGGCGCGGGATTCCAAGAAAACCCAATTTCGTCGAGCGCGGCAATGCGTTCCGGAGAAAGGCGGCCGAGCTTTCTCATTCGCCGCTGAACTCCCACCCAATTTGCGAGTTGAGGGTTCGCCGCCCAACCGGCAGGAACGCGGCAGTTTCCACGGGCGTCTCTAAACCTTCGCAATTCCTCAAACATTCGACGCCAGCGCTCTTCAAAGATTGGAACCGGCTGGCCTTTGGCGGTCTCGCCACCGAAAACCCGCCACGTGAAACCGAGCGACTGCAATCGCTCGACCCGTTCCCGATCAAGTCGCCCCTTCCGGTGGTGTTGCCGTTGGGTTGAAACCCAACGTCCGAGCTTTCGATCTGTCGTGAAGTTCTGGGGAACGTGGGCGTGGCCGTTCTCCTTCACGAATCCTTCCAAGCGGGCGAACATCACCTCCCACCCTTCCGTTGGGGACCGATGTATCCTGGGAGCGACGTCCCATTGAAAACCCAGCGTATCTAGCGCTTTGATCCTCTCGTCCGATAGGCGGCCAGCCGCCCTAAAGAAACGTTGAGTGCGAACCCAGTTCGCAAGCTGCCGATCCTCGTTCCAATGCCACGGCACGAGGCAATCGCCATGTTGGGCATGATAGTGTTCCAGGCGCTTCAACATTTGGCCCCATCGATCATCGCCAGGTTTCCATTTGAAACCGATGGCCAACAGTTCCCGTTCCTGTGCTGCCGAAAGAAGGTCGCGCCTTTTCAGACGGCGAACTGCGGCGACCCACGCCGACAGCTCGCTTCCCGACTTCGGGCCGGCGGCATTATGGCGAAGCACCTCCGCCAATTGCCCGAGCATTGTTGCCCACCGCACGTCGACAGCCGTCCACGCGAAACCAAGCTGCTCGACACTCAGAATTTGCTCGGCGGTCAACTTTCCGTCTCGTTTTGCCCGGCGTATATCCCTAACCCAAACTGCCAGCCGTGGATTTGCCGGCCACTGGTCGGGAACGTGGCAGTGGCCGTGCAGCTTGAAGAACGCAGACAAGGCATCGCGCATTTCTTCCCAACGAGACCCTTTGTCCTCATCTCGCGACGCGGACGAGGCCCGACCTTTCCGCCCGTTCCACACGAAGCCAATTGCCTCCAATTCACGAAATCGTTCCTCCGGCAAACGCCCCTGCTTTCTCAACGAGCGCTGGTGACTCACCCATTCCTTAAGACTCCTGCTTCTTTGATCGATTCCAATGACGCGCGTCGTTCCGTGCGTGGAGGAATACGCTTTGAGCTCGGCCAAACGATCTCGCCAGTGCGTCTCACTACCTAGTGCTTTGGAATCCCACGGGAACCCAATTTCGTCCAATCGACGTTCGCGATCGGGAGCAAGTTTGCCGCGCCGCTTTAGACCGCGCTGGTCTTGCACCCACGCGGCCAACGCGCGGTGTGTCTGATCGTCCCTGGAGAAATCTGAACGACCCGTCGTCGAGCGGTATTCGAGGAAAGCTTTAAATTTCGACTCCCATACATCAGGACCAGGAATAGCCCTTGGCACGTTCCACTCGAACCCGATGCCGTCGAGGCGGTGCTCGTATTCAGGGCGCAGTCGTCCTTTCCGTCTCTTGTAACGCTGCGAGACCACCCACTGCCCGAGGTCCGGATTGTCTTTCCACTTCACCGGAACACGAGTGTGTCCATAGCGCGCTTTGAAATCGCATAGATTGGCGAATCGGTCCTCCCACGTCGCAATTCGAGCGTCCCAGCTGAAACCGGCGCGATCCAAAAGGGCGATGCGATCGGAACTCAATCGACCACGCAGCCGCTGCATTCTCTGCTGTTTTACCCAACGGCCTAAGTTCGGGTATTCCTCGCTGTTCGAAGCAACGTAGCAATCACCGTGCTTGGCCTTGTATTCCAAGAGAGCCAAGTAGTTCCCGCGCCACTCTGCGCTATACGGGTCCCACGTAAATCCAAGGCGATCGAGCAATTCGATTTCCTCTGCGGACAAGTTACCCTTTCGCCGCTCATACCTCTGGGCGACTACCCAAGTTGCGAGCGCTTTGTGCGCCTTTGACCGAACGGGTATGTCGCAATTGCCATGACGTTTGTGGTACGCGACGAGCTGCCCGTAACGCTCCAACCATCGCTTTCCAATTGCATCGAGGCACGCAGCAGTAATCGCATTTCGAAGCTGCTCCAGAGACACGGCGGGGCCGAGCACTTCGATGCGCTCGCGAAAATCCGCGTCATCGAAGCCGCCCGTCGCGCCGCGTTGCACTTGCATCGCATCAATACACTGTGCCAGCAGATCGTCATGCTCTCGTAGACGGTTTAACACGTTCCATACCTCATCGAAGTCGGTCCTGCGGACAGCGTCCTCAACGGTTTCGTCCCGTGCCTGCTCCAAGTAGAGAGGCACTAGGACAAAACCATGCTCCTTGCCTGGTGCACGCCGCATTGCTCGTCCTGTGGCCTGGACGATGTCCACGAGACTTCGCCGTGGACTGAGAAACGCCACCATGTCGACGGCCGGCACGTCGATACCCTCGGTCAAACAACGGGCGTTGGACATCACCGCGCGCGGCGCACCTTCAAATTCGCGCATTAGCCGCTCGCGAAATCCAGTCGCCATTCCCCCGCTAACGTGTGCGCAAAAGAATCCGTTCAGGTGGGTACCAATTCCCTCCGGACCGCTTGCAGTGAATGATTTCGCCGCTTCTACACTGCGATGGAACGTGAATATTTTCTTCACGTCGTAGCGGCTTACGGCGGCTTGCAATGCAATCTGGTTCGCCACTTGGCGGGCTTTGACACGTTCGTTTTCGATGTCGACAACGCCGCGACGGAGCAACTCGTCATCGACCATCTGCGAAGTGACGATTGAGATTATCACACGGTAATCGGTGATGATCTTAAGTCTAGCGGCATGGCTGAACGGCAGGCGATGGACCACTGGCCCATAGACGTCCTCGGAATCCATCGAATAGACGGGCTCAGCGAAATCGGTCTGGCTTCGACCCGCGAAACTGTAGTGCCGCGGAGTAGCCGTTAGGAACAGGCGACGCTTGATCGGCATCCGTTCATCTTTGAGCGCGAGCGAAAACAACATACCGTCCCGCCCTGCAGTTTTGTGTGCCTCGTCGAAAATCCCCAGCTCAAAGGGCTCCAAGCCCGCGGATGCCTCAGCCACGACCCTGCTGGACTGATAGGTGGCAAATATGATTCGCACTCCTTGGCATGGTCGCGTGAGAAATTGCCGCACGGAGGCGGCATCTGTGGTGACGCGAAAATCCAAATCCGATTGCCGAACTACCACAGCGTCTTCTTCGGGGGCCACGGTTGGATCGGAGCACACGCACAAATACTCGCGCTCGTCCCAGCTAGTTTCTTCCATCCAGCAATGGACCGTCTGGCGCATCAAGGCCAGAGAAGGGACCAGCACCAGAATCGAGTTGCAGCGTAAACGCTCAGCTACCCACAGCGCGACAAGTGTCTTGCCCGTTGCACACGCCATTAACGCCGTCACGCGCGAATGGCGCTGGAAACCAGACAAAATGTCACTGATTGCCGATTCCTGATGCCGAAGTGGCGTCTTGGGAGCACGCCGAACCAAACTCCCGCGGAGCCATGCGTCGATCACCCTGAAATCATCGGGCGTCAAACGGTCGAGATCGGTTCCGCGAACAAAAACGACGTCTGGACGCTCCTCCGCGGTCGCAACGATTTCGTCACAGTTGGTGAATACGAGCCTGCCGCAACCCGTGTCCGTGAGGCCAAAAAATTTCGAAAGTTCGCTCCAAGTCAGCGTAGGCCGGCCGGTCCGAAACTTAACCTGATAGCATGTGATTCCCTCTGGCGTTTCAAAAGCGCCGTCCACGCCTTTGTCGGTCGTGGGTAGACGAAACTTGGCTTGAATTGAAAGCGGCATTGTTTCACCCGGCCACACGGATCGCGCCTGGGGAAGCCTCTGAGTCGCAAGCCACGCTTCTGCGAACACCTCGAAAGCATTGCCACGATCATTTTCCGTCGAGAGTTTCGCGATTGCCGACTCAAATTCAGCAAAGCTCCGCATCGTCGCGACGGGGATACTTGACGCGAACCAACGGGCAAATGGATGACGTGGCGCAGGACTCCTCACGTCGGTGAATCTATGTCTATTGCGAGGTAAAGTGCGCCGGTTGGCAATCGCCTGTTAGGTGTGCACATGGGTCACCCAGTCACCGATTGGATTCAACCGAGCGCAAGCCGATGACGCTGGCTGCTCCCTTGCTAGCGTGGTGAATCGTCGCGAAAAACGCGCCGAGAGGAGCCGGCGATGAGGCTCCTTTTGCTCCGGTTTGACGCTGAAATTCGTGTCGCGCGCGCCCCGCTTTTGTTCGCGAGCGCCGCGTGCCGTGGTGTCCCTGCGCCCCGAGCGGGAGGGCCGTCGGCGGCGAAGAACAAGCGAAGGCGGGTTCCCTTTAGGGTGCCTTCGTTTGTTCTGGTCG
>JAEUIL010000790.1 GCA_016794255.1 Planctomycetaceae bacterium
GGGCTGGCGAGCGTGCCCGCGAGCGAGCGGGACCGCTTGGATTCCGAATACGAGTCCGCGTGCCGCGAGTATCGCCATGACGATGCACTCAAGGCAGTCTGGAGACGAATCGACACCGTGAATCGCCAGATCGAAGCGACCAAACCATGGGAAACGCTGCAGGCCGGCGATCTGGCTGCCGTGCGGACGGCCGTGGTTCCGTGGCTGCAGGACCTGAGCGTCATCGCCCGGCAGATCGAGCCCTTCCTGCCGACGACCGCCGGAAGAATCCGCGGCCTCCTGAACGCCAACCCACTGCGCACCGCCGAACCGTTGTTTCCGCGTCGGCGCGCGGTTGATCGGAAACAAGGCTGATTTCCATGGAGGTGGGTTGCGTCTGCCGTTTAGCAGTTACGCAGTTTAGTTCGGATCTCGCTAAAAATGGCTGCCCGGGCTGGGATCGAACCAATCCTCCGTTTTCTGGAGGCCTGCGCCGCGGCAATTTCTTCGAAGAGCGCCCAGAGTGTCGACGCACAACTGTGCGCACAAAACCTCGCAACTCTTCAGGAAATCATTGCCGCGTGGCCGACGTTGCCGTCCGGACTACGCAACGCTTGATCAGCAGTGACGCGCGTGGTCTCATAGAGACAAGATCGAATCGGCGATCGCTTGAGCATCGGTTTCCCGTCCCATCTGTATCATGCGAAGGGCCTCAGTGTAGCGGACCTCTAGACATGAGCGAGGAAGCCGACTTGCGAGCGGCGGCAGGCGTAGTTGGTTCAGATCACCGGGCTCTAGTTTCACCAGACCACCAGGATAACGGCGGATCACCTCTGCAACTTGGCGGCGGACAGTAGTAGTCAGCAACGCGAGTGCGATGAGCACGCGCATTCGGGGATTCGCACGTGGTTTAAATCGCACAGTATAGAGCGTATTGGTCGCGGATAGGCCGCGCATCTGGTTAAGGGCGAGCCAAGGGCCCGCACTCGTCATACCACTGATGAATCCATGAGGGGCCGGAGGGAGCAAAGTTTGAAACCAAGGTGTGCGCCCTTTGACCTTCCCACGGTTGCGGTGACATCCTCCCTTCCGCGGTTCTAGGCGAAGATACCGCGCGACCGCACCGTCCAGCACGTCAGCCTCTCTTGGACGAAATAACCAGATTCGCTCGTTTGCTGCACGAAGTCTCGACCAGTGCTTGCGTGTGACGAACGGGATGCGGACATGAGCGGCCTTCGAAAGGACTGGCATGAGCGCAGATTCCGGGAGAGCCAGCGATTTCCGGGTGAGTTCTGACAGCACGAAGTAGTTGGTGTCTCCAGTCACCGCTCCAATGCGGATTTCCATCAATTCGGAGAGACAAAGGCCTTCCATCGGCCGGATTACAGCCGGATGGGGTTGAACCTCTGCTGCCGGCGGGCAACGCACGGCAGCAATCATGTCATCAAGAGATCCTGTTTCGATCCTGCGCATGGATGTATGGGACTGCCCATATCCGAGACCCAACAGAACCACGGCACCTTCCTCGACTGACTCAAACAGGGGCTCCCTACAGCGCAGCACCCGGAATTCCCGGAACTGCTTTGGCAGCCAAAGCCGCAGCGGTGCCGCATAATCTGCGTAATCCCATGCGGCTGGCAGAACGAACCCAAAGCTTCCCCCATGCGCGAGTTTCGAGACTGAGGCGGCCACAAACGCAGCCCAGAGGTTTGCACGGCCGCCAAAACTGCCTCGCTCAGGGCCGACTGCCACGGTTCGCGCCACCGCGAGTGCCGGCGCCGACAACTCGTCGAACGGCACATAGGGCGGATTGCCGACTACCCGGTCGAACCGCCGCGGTTCCAGCCCAGACCAATGCAAGAAATCTACACCTCGGGCGGTGACTGCCAGTTCGTCATTGTGGTGTTCTTCCTTGGCCAAATCGACAGCTGTGATGTGCTCTCTGGGCACGCCTTGAGCCTTTAGCGCCTCAAGAAAAACTCCTTCACCCACGCTCGGCTCAAGCCACGTGGCCTCTCGCTTCACTCCACACGCAGTCACAAGTGCATCGGCGAGGCCACGAGGGGTGTAGACTCTGCAGGAGCGGGGGGATGTGTAGGTCGCAGGCGAAACCATAACGCTGATTAGTCATCGAGTCCGTAGAGCCGCTGGCGCAGAAAGGTTCCTTTGGCTGGGCCGTTCTTCCAATGCGAACAGCAGGCCTCGAAATAGCGGCGGTAAATCAACTGCTCCGCTCGGTCAACCAGCCCACGCCACCAGTCCTGACGAACTATATCAAGGAGGTCTGGATTGTCACCTTCTCCGAACTCATGGAATAGCACGTTTAGTAAGAGAGCGAGACTTCCTGGTAGGCACGGAAACCTCGGCTTCTCCGACCATGGCGCCAGATGATCGATGTGCTCGTTCGAATAACCGGCGCCCAAGAGTCCCGGCGAAAGGGTGCCGGGCATCTGGAAGTGCAATGATGGCTTGGGTTCGTCGTGGTTGCGGTTGGCCAGCGGCTCAAAATCGAAATGGCACTTCTTAAGGATTCGGCTCGGGCATTCGAGTTGCTCTCCAATACAGTAGAAGTAGCTGACTTCGTTATAGGCATTGCCTGATTCATCCAGCTCAACCTTAAAGCCAACGTCTACGCGGCGGATACGCTTTGGCTCGTATACAGGAAAGTCGGCATGGAAATTGATTTGACCGGAACCACTTCTCGTCACCTTGCGCGCTTCTTCCTGCGCCCGGAGCCAGATGCATTTCAAATCTGTGCCAGCAAGTGCGTGCTGGTTGCCGATGAATTCGAGGGTTTCGAGTTCCAGGTCGAATAGCTCGGCCGGCGGCGGATAGTAGTCCTCCGCTATCATGTGCGTCGCGCGAGAACGCGCCGCGGTTCAAATCCCACTGTAGGCGTGTCTGTCCGGGATAGGATCGTAAGCTCGCTGCGAGCGGGATGGAGTTCTTCGCTCGTCTCATCTGGCGCCGCCACGACGTCGGGAAGATCCTTCTCAGAATAATGACAGCGGCTGTAGTCTTCGGGCCGGATACCGGGCAGAAGCCGGCCGCGCTTCGCGGGCAATGCGAGACGGGGCTCGCGCACCGCTGCGAGCAGGCAGCCTTTCAAGCCAGAAACCCACCAACGCGGAGAATTCTGAGAGGCGAATACGCCCCGGTAGCGAGCGGGTTCGAACACGGTCGCAGTCCGATCAAAGGCGGCCTCGTTAAGGCCGAGGTATGTCGCGGCGTGAAGCCGGTCATAGACGAAGCCCGGTCGCGAGAGGAAACGATGCAGCAGCCAACGCGCAAACTGGTGCACCGCTCCCTCGGGCACGGTGGACTTTTTGAGGTCGCTCGGCAGTGCGAGAAGCAATGTCCCTTTATCTTCTTCTGGTGTGCCGAGCAGGTCGTGAACCCGCTCAACGATGGGAAAACCCGATGAGGCGATCTGGCGATGTCCGGTAGCGAACCCGTGGAGCGCGTCGATTTGGCCGGCAAAACCCTCTCGCTGGAACACGGTGAGGTATTCGGGAATCGCCAAGTGCGACAGTCGGTCCGCGTAAGTGTTGATTGCGGCAGTGACACCGACAATGGGCACCGTCGGCCAATGGTCGCGAAGTTCAGCCGCTACGGTCGATCCCTTCTGGAACAACCGGCCGGCAGTCTTGTTCAGCACGTGGTCGAGGATCACCAACGTGGGCGACGGCTGCTGAACCAATTCCGACAGGACCTCACTTAGATTTTTGTCTCGGACACCCGTGATTGTGAGGTCGGTCCCGCCGCCGGAGTTGCGGATATCGCGCAGCAACGAATCGGGAATTATCTCCGGGGAGTCGTCCAGCCACAGAAAATGCTCTGGTTTATGGCTCATGGTAGCGTCAGCTCGAGCGTGGCGTTCCAGCCTTTTCCAGGGGCGACAAACCGCGCCCTGCCTCCTCGGGATTCTAGGATGTCGCGAACGATGGAAAGTCCGAGGCCGCTGCCTTGGCCGAAAATCAGCAGGTCTTGGGGATTAAGATTCTTCTCCAGCCGTTCGTAGAGCCGCCCTTCTGGATCGGACACGAATGACGCGAAAACCGCCTCGTATTGCTCCTCCGCGAGCCCGAGGCCGGTATCACTTACAGTGAGAATAGCGTGCTTCCCTTCGGTGTGTGCGGTGAATACGATGGACTTCTCCTTGCCCTCGGCGATCACCGACTTGATCGCGTTTGAAAGCACATTGAGCAGCACCGCGTAAAGCTCACCGGGCACGAACGGGCCAACCATGACGTTTTTTGGCACGCCGCGCGTATCGATGTTCAGCCGATAGTCTCTGACGATAAGATCAAAACACCGCACCGCGCGCGCCAGGTGCTGATGAAGGTTAAGGTCGGTGGCTTCGGCTTGTTGGCCCACCGCGCCAACGAGCGCGGTCAGCTCGACGAGATCCTTGAACCGGTCCTTCGCGTGCTCGATGTCGACTGCCAGCTCGATGACTCGCGGCTTTTCCTCGGGTGTCACTTCGCTGGCCACTTTCCGGAGCGTGCGGGTGGCGCTGTCGAGCGTCCCGAGCAGGCTCTTGATCTCATGCGAGAACAGCAGGGTGAGGGTGGACGCGGAAGCGATCAAACGCAGCCGCCGGAGCTTGTGCTTGTCGTTCGCTACACTCGTCTGCAGCGCTTTTGTCGTTTGGTGGACAATCCGCCGGGTTTCCCTCTGTTCGCGCGTATCCGGGATTAGCGTGACGAGCTGATTGAACTTCGCCTCCAGGAACTCGACAGCCTTGCTTGCTACTTGCTCGGTGCTGACATCCTTCCCAAGCACGGTCGACAATTCTTCCCGGGCTTCTTCCGTCGACTTCTCCTTTTCGGTCTGAATGTAGAAGTCGCGCCAGATGGTGGCCCAGTCGATGGCAAAGCGCGTGAACGCGACGAGCTGAGAGAAGGCGTCGTTCTCGACGAACCCAAGGCGGTCGGCTTTGGGTTTGAGCATGGGCACCTCCGAGTTGACCTCAACACAGCCGAGGAAGCTCTTACTCGAGAGTAGGCTCAGCAGCACCCGGCCGGGATCGATTTTACCGAGATCCTTAGCAAACGTGAACAATTCTCCACCAGACTCGTTCGTATCATCATCCTGCTCATCGGTCGCTGCACCGGGCCGCCCAGCTCGGCGGGCGCGGTCTCGTTCAATACCGAGCCAGTCATCCTTCGGGTCTCCGTAAGGGTAGACACGGAACCCATTAAAGCGGACCTGCACGCCGCCCCA
>JAEUIL010000858.1 GCA_016794255.1 Planctomycetaceae bacterium
TGCCGTCGGGCAAGAAGATCCAAGTTCCCTTTGAGCAGTTGGTGATGTTCTCGACCAACATCGAACCGCGCGACTTGGTCGACGAGGCATTCTTGCGGCGCATTCCGTACAAGATCGAGATTGGCGATCCGAACGAAGACGAATTCCACTACTTGTTCAAGCTGTATTGCAAGTCGTTCGGCTGCGAGTATCGGATCGACGAGATCAACTATTTGATCGAGCATCACTATCACGCCCGGCATCGTTCGCTGCGGCGCTGTCACCCGCGCGATTTGTTGATGCAGGTCCGCAACTACTGCAGCTACAACAGCCTGCCGCTGGAACTGCGTCGCGAGTATCTCGACCGCGCTTGCCGCACGTACTTCACGATGGTTTTGGGCAACGAGTAAATCGACGCCCTGGCGGCGACTTCCGAGCGTGCCAGAGCTCGGTATCCTCAGACACTTTGCGATTGGCCCGTGAGCTGGCATCACGAGCCCCGCGACGACCCCACGACGGACAAGGATCATCGGCATGACCACCGCGACGACAGCATCAACAGCCCCGGGAATGCAAATCATTCCTGGCTACGAGTGCGTCGAGAAAATTGGCGCCGGCGGCTACGGCGAGGTGTGGAAAGTCCGCGCTCCCGGCGGGCTGCTGAAAGCGCTCAAGCTCGTTTACGGCCACTTCGACGAGGACCGGGCGACGCGCGAACTCAAAGCCGTCAACGCGATGAAAGAAGTGCGGCATCCGTTTATCTTGTCGGTCGAACGAGTCGAGGTGGTCGAAGGCCGACTGGCAATCGTTACCGAACTCGCCGACGGCAGTCTCAAAGATCGTTTCGACGAATGCCGGCGCGCCGGACAAGCGGGCATTCCCCGCGACGAACTCATCAACTACTTGCGTGACGCTGCCGAGGCGCTTGATTACCTGTGCAAATCGCACGCGCTGCAGCATCTCGACGTGAAGCCCGAGAACTTGCTGCTGGTCGCTGGTCGAGTGAAGGTCGCCGACTTCGGGATGGTCAAAAGCGTGCAAGACCCGAGCGTTTCGCAGCTCAATTCGCTCACGCCGGTCTACGCTCCGCCCGAGGCTTTCGACGGACAGCCCGGGGCGTTCAGCGATCAATACAGCTTGTCGATCGTGTACCACGAGATGCTGACCGGTGTGTTGCCGTTCTCGGGCAAGACGACGGCTCAACTCGCCGCGCAACACATTTATGGTCGCCCGATCTTGGTGCGGTTGCCGGTGGCAGATCAACCCGCGATCCAACGGGCTTTGTCGAAAGATCCCGCGCAGCGGTTTCCGAACTGTCGCGCGCTCATCGACGTATTGAGCGCGGCTGGAACGGTGAACGCCCCTGCGGTGCCGAACATCCCGAGCTTTGAGTCGCCGATCGTAGCGCCTCGCAACACCGAACCGCGTCACACGGTTCCGTTGAGCCCCACGAACTCAGCGCCCGAACCGGTCAGCCGAGCCCGGATCACACCGCACCGTGAGAACGCCGATCGTGGCCGGCTCGCCGAGTTGCCGCCGGTTGCGAATCAAGCCAACAAGCAATGGGCGCGACCCACGTTGTTTATCGGCATTGGTGGCACGGGGGGCAAAGCTCTCGGCCAATTGCGTCGCAAGTTGCGCGAGCGTTTCGGCGATCGGACGGCGATCCAGGCGCTGCAGATGCTGTACATCGACACCAACGCGAAATCACTCTACGAGGCGTCGCAACGCGATCAGTTGACCGCGCTCGAGCCGGCGCAGCTCCTGGCCGTGCCATTGCAACCGTCGCAAGAATACCGCGAAGACTCGCGCGAGCTCTTGGGCTGGCTCAATCGACGCTGGCTGTACAACATTCCGCGTTCGTTACAAACCGAGGGTATCCGCCCACTCGGCCGCTTGGCGTATGTCGACCACGCGCCGCAAGTTTGGGACCGTATTCGCAGCGCCTTGACCGGGATCTGCGATCCGAACGGCATCACAACTTCGGCCGCGATCACCGGACTACCGTTTGCACCGGCCGCGCCCCGAGTGTTTGTGGTCGCTTCGTCGACTGGCGGCACGGGCAGCGGCATCAGTCTCGACATCGTGTTCGGCTTGCGTCGTTTGCTGGCCGAGATGAATCTGTCCGACGAACAACTGACGCTGATCCTTGCTCACTCGACCGACCGTCGCGCTGGCAACCGCGACATCGCGCTCGCGAATACGTATGCCTGTCTGAGCGAACTGCGCCACTTCAGCCGAGTGCCCTTTCACGACGGCCTGCGGGCCTTTGACCGGGTGCCGTCGCCGCCGGGAGTTGGCATCCCGAACACGTACGCGATCCACATGGGCGACGACCTCTTCGACGCTCAGTACGCTACGGCGGTCGACACCTTGGCCGACTTCCTATTCCGCAACAGCGTGACCCAAGCTGCATCGTATTTCGACGCGTGTCGGGCTGCGCCGGCCGAGGCACCTTCGCTCGAGCCCACCGTGCGGACGTTTGAACTCCGTTCGATTGGCGCGACTCCCGCGCTCATCGCCTCGCACGCGGCCGACGATCTCTGTCGCACGTTTGTCGATACGTGGCGCGGGGTCGCCGATGCTCAAGAGCGTTTCGCGCCACTCGCCTCGGCCGCGACCGAGTTGCTGCGTGAAACGCAAAAGCGTTCCACGAACGACGAGGCCCAAGTGCATGCGATGGCGCAGAGTCAGGCCGATAGCTGGCAAATTACCCACGTCGGCGTCACCGAGATCGTGCACGGCATCGTGCGCCGCGGGATTCGCAACGACGTGAATCGTTGGATTCGCGAGTCGATCGTGCGCAGCGCCGAGATCACGCCCGCGCTCACGTCGGCCAAGTTGCTCGAAGCGCCCTTCAATGAACTTGCGGTCTCGGTTGAACCGTACCTGCAACGGCTCACCGAGTCGCTGTCGGAGAATGTTACCGCTTGGTTTGAAGAAGTGATGTCGACACACGAATCTCGCGTTCGTGGTGCCCGGGTCGCGGCCGAGTGGTTCACCGAACATCTGCGCAACGTGCGTCAACGCTTGCTCGCGCCCTTAGCGCAGATTGAAACTCGGCTCACCACGTTGACGCCATCGCTCCAAACGCTGCCGCCGGACAAGCTTCGTAAGCTAATGCTGCGCGAACCGACGCCGGGCGTGGAGTTGCCCGAGGAGTCGCCCGAGGGGCAGATCAACGCCTTTGTGCGGCTGATGACCGAGGGATTGATGTGCCGCGCCGGAGCGTCGATCATCGCTGGCATTCAAAACGCGGTACGCAGTTATGCCGATCTGTTCACCGACCTGCGACGCGACCTGTCGCAACTGTCGGAATCGTTCCAAGGCGATACGCTTGCCAAAACGGCCCATCCGAACGGGATGTCCTGGTACGATACTCAGCCCGAGCTAGCGCGCCACCTGACGCAGCAATTGAAGCCGATCTGCGCCGAGATCGAGAAGACCATCGAGCAAGAGTTCTTCGGTGCCCCCGGCGAACTGCGCCGCGCGACGAAACTCGATCCGGAAATGCGTAAGCGTTTGCCGGCGTCCTTGCGATCCATCGCGCGGACGATTGTCGTGCGACAGCAAAAGGCGCAAGTTGGCGCTCAGTTGATGTCGTCGCGACTCGGTGGAGATGAGGAGCATCCGTTGAAAATCGCTGCTGGCTCGATCAACGCGCGCTGGTTGCATTGTGGCGGTGTGCGTCGACTGGTCGTGCTGCCCGAATCGCAACGTCCCAACGAGACGATTGCCGAGTGCGAGGCGGCAGTGGGGGGCGCTTGCACGGTGCTGTTCGATCCCACGGCGCAACCGGCGTTGTGCATCGAAGGTGCCGACATCCCACTGCGGCAGATTCTGGACGAAGTGAGCGAAGGGCGTAACGACATCGCCCAAGTCGCCGAGCGGTTGCACACGCGCATCGATGTCGAGTGGTCTCGTTAACCGGTCATTGAATCGGCATCAGGACTACTGCACTGCCGGCATCTCGCCTTCCATCGGCATGCCCGGTTTCTTTTCGGGCTCGACGGGCTTGCTATGACCAAAGGGTTCGAGCAAGGCCCGTTCGCGCAGGCATTGAATGAGTCCGTTCGAGGCGACGACATAAATGCGATCGGTTTGATCGTTCACAAACGGCACCGTGCCCGGACCGATGTAGCCCGCGCCGAGCAAGCCGCCGCTGGTGTTGTCGAGCATGAGCAGATTGCCGCTGCGATCGGCTGCGTAAAGCCGCGACGGACTGGAAGCGAGGAACCGATGGGCACCTTCGCCTTCCCACATCGGCACGCCGGTCGCCGGATCTAGCCGAGCCATGCGGCCCGCATCGTTCACCACATACAGCGCATCGCCGATCACCACCGGAGCGTTCATTACCGCGGCTCCGGTCTGATACCGCCACAACAAGCTGCCGTCGGGATCGCGGACGGCGTAGACGACGCCATCGTGCGACCCGGCAAACACCGCGGCACGGTCCTTGGCCAAGGGCATGATCGCCGGCGCCGAGAAAATCTGTCCGCTCGCCTGGAAGCGGAACCGCTCTTGCGACTTGGTCAGGCCGTCAGCGTACAGAAACCCGTTCTTGCTGGTCCAGAAGAGTCGGTCGTTCTGCACCACCGGCGGGGCGAGACTCGAACCGGCTGCAAAGAAGATCGTCGGTTCCTTGTCGAGCTCGATCTCATTCCGCAGCGGGAAAATCTCGATCGCTCCACTGTACATCGGGATATAGCAGTGGGTTTCATTCACGCCCGGTCCGGCACACGCGGCGCCTTTGAGCTTGCGTTGCGATTCCATGCGGCCGCTGCGACGGTCGAGGCAGTAAAGATTCGAGCCGTTCGTGACCACGACGTACTTGTCGCTGGCT
>JAEUIL010000867.1 GCA_016794255.1 Planctomycetaceae bacterium
CTCCTCCTCGTAGGCCCGAACAATGTCTTGCACCAACTTGTGTCGCACGATGTCGGTGTTGTTCAACAGAATGTGTGCGAGCCCCTCGATCCCTTGCAGCCGCATCTGAGCATCAATCAACCCGCTGGGCGTGCGCGGCGGCAGATCGATCTGCGTGGCGTCGCCCGAGACGATGATCTTCGAGCCGCGGCCCATGCGAGTCAGAAACATCTTCATCTGTGCGACGGTCGTGTTTTGCGCCTCATCGAGAATGATGAACGCATCGTTGAGCGTGCGGCCGCGCATGTAGGCCAGCGGCGCGACCTCGATAATGTCTTGCTCCTGGTAACGCTTCATTTCGTCCCAGTTGATCATCTCGCGCAGGGCATCGAGCAGCGGCCGCAGGTACGGGTTGATCTTGGCCTGCAAATCGCCGGGCAGATATCCGAGGCTTTCGCCCGCTTCGACCGCCGGCCGAACCAACACGATGCGCTTCACGCGCTCCTGGCGGAGATATTGCACGGCCATCGCAACGGCCAGATAGGTCTTACCAGTTCCTGCGGGCCCGACGCAGAAGACGACGTCGTTCTTGTGGATCGAGTTGACGTACTTGACCTGACCGGGGGTCCGGGGCTGAATCTTGCGACCGACGGTGCCGAGTTCGATCGTGGGATTCGGGGTCGCCTCGGCCGTTTTGCCGTTGGACGAGGCGTCGAGCACCCCGGCCACATCCTCGGACGACAGCGTGCCTTGGAGCCGAATGATTTCTTTGAGCTTTTCGATCACATCGGTGGCGCGGGCCACGGAGACATCGTCCCCTTCGACGATGATTTCGCCGTCACGAGCCGCGACGCGAACCGGCAGAGCGTCGCGAATGCGGCGCAGATGTTGATCGCGGGTCCCGAACAGGGTCAACAGCGTCTGGCTGTCGGAGACCGAGATGTTCGCTTCAGACATTTAAGGCGATCGTCGAGCATTTGTGGCTCGGCGACCCGCGTGCCCTGGAGGGGGAAACGACCGCAGATGACTCATGAATCATACCTCAGAGCGGGGCGGAGTGAACAGCAGAGAGCGAGCGTAGTCTGTAAGTTGCTTTATATCAACGACTTGCGATGCGGTCGCCCGTCAAGTTTTGCGTTGAGGCCGGGTACAAAATGCGCGGGGAGACGTCACGTCGGCGCGTGACAGATACTCTTTTTCAGACGATCGCGTGGATCACGTGCCCGCGGCTGATTGGCATGGGGCGATTCTGCGTGTCGTGGATCATCGTCTCGGGATCGTAGCCGAGACAGTGATAGACCGTGGCCCAAATGTCGGCCGGGGTTACCTTGCCGCTGATCGGAAAGGCCGCGTCGCGGTCGCTCTCGCCGTATACCGCCCCGCCGCGAATGCCGCCGCCGGCCAAGGCGATCGAGAAGCAATGCCCCCAGTGATCGCGACCGCCGTTCTTGTTGAACTTCGGCGTCCGGCCGAACTCGCCGAACCAGACGACGAGTGTTTCGTCCAGCAAGCCACGCTCGTCGAGATCGGTGATCAGAGCGTGAAAACACTGGTCCATCATTGGCATCAGCAGGTCTTTGCACGACTTGTTGTGTGTGGCGTGCGTATCCCAGCCCCCTTGGTTCGGCTGATCTTTGATACGCGTCCAGTTGATCTGAATCAGCCCGACGTTCGCCTCGACCAACCGCCGCGCAAGTAACACACTCTGGGCAAACCGGCTGCGACCGTAGCGATCGCGCATCGCGACGGACTCGCGCCCCAGGTCGAACGCATCTCGCGCGCCGGTCGACGAGAGCAAATCGAGTGCCTTGCGTTGATGCACATTAAACCGAGCGGCTGACGGATGAGCGTCGAGTTGCCCCAGATGAGCGTTGAATTGATCGAGCAGTGTGCGGCGCGACGTGAACTGCAGCGACGTCAATTCGCCCGGCAAACTGAGGGCCGGCACGTTGAACTTCGCTTCGCTCGGGTCGCACGGAATGAGCCACGGATCGTGCTGCAAGCCGAGCACGCCCGAGTCTTGACCGGGCCAGGGAAAGTTGCCGTCGTTCCAAATGTGCTCAGGAATCGTGATCGCCGAGGGCAACTGGCCCTCAGCCGGTCGCAAAGCTCGGACAATCGAACCTTGGCACGGCATGAGGTTCGGAGCTTTGGCAGTCACGCTCTCGACATTGAGCGGGATGTGCGGCACGCCGGTGAGCATCTGATAGCCGCTCGACGAATGGGCGTTGTCGCCCGTCACGACGGCGCGGAGCACGGCCAGTTTGTCGGTCAATGTGGCGGTGCGCGGCATCAATTCGCCGCAGAGCAGGCCGGGCGTGCGACTGGCGATGGTGCCGAACTCGCCACGGACTTCTGCCGGTGCGTCGGGCTTGGGATCAAATGTCTCATGCTGCGGCGGGCCACCCACGAGCCCGAACAAGATCACCGACTTGGCTCGGCCAAAAGCACCGCCGCGCGACGAACTCGCCGGGGCAGCGTTCGATTGAGGGGCACCCAAATTAAAGCCACCCAGGCCGGCCGCGCCGATCTTGAGCCATTCGCGTCGATGCACGCCGAGACCATTGCGATACGGTTCATCGAGCACGCGTAGCATGGGTGGGAACTCACGGCAGTAATGCAGGCAGGAAGGTACGTCCATAAAATAATCGACCAGAACGCATCCGACAATCGCGATGGATACCGCACCGGGGGCAAAACGCCAGATTGTGCGAACTGTGCGGTTCATAGCACGTTATGCGGTTCACGTGGGCAAGCCACGTGCGAGCCCCGGTTTTGCGGAGATTGCCGACCGTGCGGACCGCAGTTTCGGCACGCTCGACAGAATGGTTGCGGTGCGACTTCGCTGCGGCCGCACAGCACGAACCAAACGCCTTTCTGCTACCGCAGGCGCACCACGCACAAACGCCACACTCCCGCGCGCGGCGTGATCGTTGCAGGTTCACAAGTCGCCCAGTCGATCAAAGGGTGTACCCCTCGCTATTCGCCCGTCACCTTTCTAAGCCAACCACCGATGAAGCCACGACGCCGAAGTTCCGCCGCCGTCCAGTCGCCGCTTGAATCGTATCTGCGCGAGATCAACGAGACCGCGCTGTTGAGCGCCGATGACGAGCAACACCTCGCCGGTGCTATTGCCGAGGGAGACGTGCAGGCTCGCGACCGCATGGTTCGGGCCAACCTGCGCCTGGTCGTGAACATTGCCCGCGGCTACACCGGCAAGGGCCTGAGTCTGCAAGACCTGATCGAGGAAGGCAACCTCGGTTTGCTGCGGGCCGTCGAAGGTTTTGATCCCGGCATGGGAACGCGGTTCAGTACCTACGCCAGCTACTGGATCAAGCAATCGATCAAACGCGCGTTGATCAACACGGCAAAGACGATCCGTATTCCGGCGTACATGGTCGAACTGCTGAGCAAATGGCGTCGGGCCTCGAGCCGGTTGACCGAGGAACTCGGCCGTGTGCCGACGCATGAAGAGGTGGCCCGGGTGTTGGGGCTGCCGCGGAAGAAGCTGCCGATCATCAAGAAGGCGATCAAGATCTACAATTCGATCCCGCAAACCGATCAGGCCGAGAGCGGCTGGTCGCTGGGCGAAATGGTCACCGATGATCGCGCTCGCAGTCCCGAGGACGAGATGCTGGTTGGCGACGATCTGACGCATGTGCTGCGATTGCTCGAAACGATGGATGGCCGGGAGGCGACGATTCTGAAGATGCGCTTCGGCCTGGACGAACATGAGCCGCAAACGCTTAAGGAGATCGGCGAGAAGCTCGGGTTGACGCGCGAACGTGTGCGGCAGATCGAGACCGAGGCGCTCGCGAAACTGGCCGACGAGATTGGTTAACGGTCGGACGGGAGATTCGTGCTTCGGACGGTAGCCGAGGGTTGGTGAAACGCGTATATTCCGAGTCGCGTTTTCGTTCGCCAGTCATCTGACCCCGTTCGGTGCCCACGATGAGTTCCGCCGTCGACCTCGCTCAGTTCATTCGTTCTATCCCTGACTTTCCGAAGCCGGGGATTTTGTTTCGCGACATCACGCCGCTCTTGGCGTCGCCCGTCGGACTGAAAGCGTCAGTCGCTCAACTCGCCGAGCATTATCGCGGGAAGAACGTGCAGTGCGTGGCGGCTGCCGAGGCCCGGGGGTTTATCTTCGCGGCACCGCTGGCGATCGAGTTGGGCGTGGGCTTCGTGCCGGTTCGCAAGCCGGGCAAGCTCCCATTCGACACGCATGCCTTTCATTACGAGCTTGAGTACGGCACCGATTCGCTCGAGGTGCACGTCGACAGCTTTTCGCCCGGTCAGCGAGTACTGCTCGTCGACGATCTGTTGGCCACGGGCGGCACGATGGAAGCGTGCTGCAAACTGGTCGAGCGCGCCGGCGGAGTCGTGGCGGGATGCGCGTTCGTAATCGAACTCACGGGCCTGAACGGCCGCAGCAAGCTGGCCGGCTATGATGTGGTCAGCTTGCTGAAGTACGAGTAAACCGAGTTCGCCGCGCATGGCGACCGAGTTTTCTTACGCAACCAGCGAAGGTTCGCTTAGGTACCGGCACCCGTAGAACCGCCCGAGTTGCCGCCGCCGCTCGAACCGCTCGAACCACTGCTGTAGTTGAACGTGCTCACGTTCGGAATCGACGAAAACAACGGCTGGGGCGTAACGCGAACATAGCGACGATCGGCCGACACGACCGCGACCGCCGACATGTTGGCACCGGTCGGCAACGTAATGATCACCGGCTGATAACCGACCGCACCTTGAGCGAACGGCACGACGGGCACGAAGTTCGACGTGGGCGTGGTGGTGTCGGGCAGAGCGCTGAGCTGCTGCGCCAAGATGGCCCGGCCGATCGCCATTTGACCGGCGACGGCATTCACCACCTGGGTTTGTTCGAGCGATTCGGTGCGACGGCCGTTTTGCAACTCGAGCGCGACACTCGCCTCGCCATCGACGAGCGAGATCTGCCGACGCAGGTGACGTTCCTTGGCCGAGCCGCGATGCATGTAGTAGTCGACGGTCACCTTATCGACCGTGGTCTTGCCCCACACTCGCCGCAACTGCATCTTGTACATGCCGTTGAAACCTTGGGCACAGACATACGTCTCGGATGTCGAACCGGCCGCGCGGTCATCGCCGTTGGCCATCGAGTCGCCGAGCATTACGCCGCCCGACGTGGTGCGCGGATTGCGGAACGAGCAGACCATCCCCGACGGTTCCTCGATGATCATGTCGACATCGGCGTTGCCGGTCCAACTGACCACGATTTGGCAGTCGCGGATCAAAGCTTCATCGATCGCTTTCTTGAAGCGTTCGGCTTGATCGAGTTGATGCTGCGACTTGAGCAGTTCATGCGTCGCGTTCGCCACGCGCTCGGCCAACGCCGGAATATCACGCATTTCGCGCGGCCAAGCTTGGGCAAGAATGCCCACGGTCGACCATTGAACTGCTTCGATATCGTTGAGCCGCTGCGCCAATTGCAGTGATTCGATATAGGCCTGCGGCTGAGTCGGCTCGAGCGCCACGACTTGCTGATACAGCTTGAGCGCGCGACGCTCGATGGTTTGGTTACCGGGCAGAGCCTTGAGCAAATACTGGGCGACGTGCATCAGATCGGTGGCTTGCGAGCGAAAGTCGACCACCGACATCATGGCCCGTTCGATCTCTTGCGGCGAAGCGCCACCAGCTTGCATCGCAATGCCGAGCGCCTCGTACATCCAAGGTTGCGACTGATCGTGACGCAACGCGGCACTGATGACCGACACGACGCGATCGTACTGCTTGCTCTTCATCAACCGACGCACCGATTCTCGCACCGACGCAGGGTTTTCGCTGACCTCGCCCAAGTGACGATCCCAAGCGGTTTCAAAATCTTCACCTTCTTGGAACTCGATTGCGACCGGCTCGGCGGGCATCACCGGGGCCAACGTCTGCGGAGCCACCGGAGCCGGGGCCGCGGGCGTCGGAATCACGGTTGTGGTTCCTTTCTTGCCCGAGAGCTTGAGGCTCTCAGGAGCGTCGGCAAAAGCGAGCAGATTGTCCAGTTCGTCGGCCGGGTCACGGACGAGCTTCTCGCGGTCAAGGTTCTCAGCCGGTACGGCGAACGCACCGCCGCCACCGCCACCGCCGAAACCACCGCCGCCACCGCCACCACCGAAACCGCCACCGCCACCACTCATGCCGCCGATGCCGCCGCCCGAGCCACCCAAGCCGCCGAAGCCGCTCAAGCCGCCCTGCGGAATCGGCACCACCAGGTCAGCCACCGGATAGACCTTCGTCACGCCGTTAAGCGCGATATCGTCGGCCGCAGCCTTGGTCGTAATCAGCAGCACTTCATCTTTGATCAGATAAGTCAACTCGTTTGGACGCAACAGAACCCGAAGAGCCGAGCGAAGCGTCACGTCCTTCACATTGATCGTGACCGGCACGTCTTCCTGAACCCCCGCGTCGCCCAGCGACTTGGTATCGAACAGCACCGGAATCTTGTGCTGGTTCTTGATAATGTCGATCACGTCCCGCAACGGGATCTGATCGAGGTTTTCGAGCGTGACCTTCTTGCCGAGCGTCTCGATGATGAGCTTTTCGTTGTCGCTCTTCTTCGAGGCCAAGTCGACGTTCTTGTACTTGGCACGACGTTCGGTCAACAGCCGCCAGCTTTCGGCGTCGGGATAGACCACCGGGGGATCATCGGTGAACGGAATCGACGAGCGATCCACGCTGGCCATCATCTGCTGCCAACCGCGGAACGACGCTTCTTGGTAAGCCTTGGCCGAGCGAACGGCGAGCACATTCTCGGCAATCTGGCCAGCCTGCACGGCTGCCGAATTGCGCGGAGCTTCACGCCGGGCCAACTCGGCAATATCAATCGCATCGCCATAGCGACGCTCGTCCATCAGGTTCTCAAAGCGGTCCATCAACTGCTTGAGTTTCTCTTCTTTGTTTTGCAGGTCGCGCACCAATTGCATACGGTTTTGACGTTCGGACGCGATCTGTTGAGCCTGCACATCGCGAGCATCTTTCTCGATCTTGCGACGGCTCGCTTCCATCAGCGACGCCTCGATTTGATTCCGCAATTGAGTGCGGGTGTCGGCCGAGAGCTCCGGTGCTTTGAGCACTTTGTCGAGCGCCAACTTAAGCAAATCGATCGCCGCACCCGGTTCGGTGCCGAACATCGCACGACCTTTGTTGATGGTCGTGGTGACTTCGAGCCGCATCAGTTGCTCGAGCACCTTGCGCTCTTCTTGAATGCGCTCCAACAGATTGCCATCCGCTGCGGGGCCAACTGCTGGGGCGGGAATCGCTTCCGGTGCGACCTGGAAGTTGACCAGCTTCAACGTGCGTGGGCCGGTGCTCTTGCTGGTCCGAGCTTTGGCAATCGCGTGGCGAATGGCGAGCGCCTCGGGATGCGTCGCGTCGAGTCGCAGCACTTCGCCCGAGAGTTGTTCGGCGTGGTCATAGCTGCCGGTAGCGAGCGCCTGCTGGGCCAAGATCGCCAAGGCATGCGTCTTCAATCCGACCAGTGCGCTGATGTCTTGCAAGGCCGAGTTGCCTACCAGCGGCAGGCTCAAACCCTTGTCTTTCGTCGAACCGTTGACGAGATCGACCAGGTAACCGTTGTCGTCGGTCGAGTTGCGGACCGACAACGTCCAGGTGTACGCGACCGGTTGACCGGCCAACTCGCCAGTGAAATCAATCTTGCCTTCGATCTTGCGATCCGCGCGGCCGATGAGGACCGCTTCGCGATCAAGCCGCAACGGCGGGAATTGCGCGGGCAGCGCTCGGCTCAACGACTCGGGCAGCTTCACATCGCGCGGCCAAATCACCTCGGCCGTGGCGGCTGCGGCGAGTTCCATGCCCGCCTGGTTACCGCTGTTCGGTTCTTTATCGATGAACAACGCACCACCGGTGTGATTGGCCAGAATGCCGAGCATCACCGTGTCGAGTCGCGGGCCAATCGCGTAGCTGCTGATCGGCACTCGGCGGGCAACATAACGATCGACAAGCTGCTGCATCCGCGGCGTGGCGACGAGTTGCGCCGTGCTCATGCCATCGCCAATGTAAACGACCGCGCCGACGCGCTCGCCCATATCGGCAAAGCTGGCGTGAGCCGCTTCGAGAGCGCCGGCCATATCGGTGGCACCGAGCGGGACGCGCTTGCGGAGCATCTCCAAAGCTTTGACCATCGCCGGGCTCTTGGCCGCGACGAACGACTCGGTCAGCGGCACGGCCGACAGATCGACGGCCAGCAGCCGCACGCGTTCTTGGTCGGACAATGTATCGAGGAACGACTTCAGAGCCGTCAGGGCTTTCTCGCGGAACTCGCCCGACTGACTGGCCGAGGTGTCGAACAACACCACGATGTCGTGCGGCCGAGCCTCGGGAGCCGTGTTCGACTTGGCGGCTACGCCCAAGGCATAGAACATTTCGCCGTTGGGGCGGGCGAACGTGTCGACACCCACGGGCAACACCGTGGCGGAAACGGCTGGTTTCTCAGCCGGCGAAGCTGCACTGGCAGGCGTCGGCACACCTGTTTCAGCGGCCCGGACGATACCGGCGTGAGGAGTCAGCGTCGAAAAACTGACAGTCAACACCGTGATGACCGCGAGGGCAATCCAGCGTGGACAAAGCGTTCGAAACATGTCGGTCAGCTCCGTGGTCAGGCGAATCGAACCACCCGTCGCGGCCCCACCAAACCAATCCTCTATGGTCTCGCGGGCGGCAAAAACAGGCGGTTTTTGGTCAAAATGAGCCAGAATCGGCCCTTTGATTTCAGTTCAGTCTAGTTACGTCTCAAAGTCTATGACAACAAAAAACTAGAACCGAAACGCCCTTTCCCAAGCTTCCCACACTACTTACGACAAAAAACCGGCCCAAATCCTACCTTCGCTACGGCTACGACCCGACGCGCTCAAGAGCGGCCGGGTCGTAACCCCCTTCCGGGGTTCAGGATACGCTTATCTGAGGGTGCCCGAGCTTAGAACTCCAGCTCGAGGTTCAGATCATGATGAAATCCGCGCGACGGGAACGCTTCTTCGTCCCAGGGGTAGCCGTAATCGGCGTACCATTGTCCCCGGGCGTCGTCGACCTGCCGGGAAATCTGCTTCGCTACCGGGGTGATTACATCCCATGCCCGAATCAAGTGACCGAGAAGGGCGGCGTGCCGATCGGCGACCCGCGGGGTGCGAGTCAGGCCGTCGTTCTCGACATTGATGTACCAGGCTAAATCGAGCCCTTCGCTGTGAGCCGGGTTCCGCAGCACGTCGGCCAAGCTCACCGTCCACAGTTGCGACAACTCGCCGCGATCGTTCAGGAACATCGACGCGATCGGTTTGTGCTTCGGTCGGGGCGGAGCGAGCGTCGGCTCGTTCTTGGCTTGCGGTTTCGGAGCGGTGGCCAAGGTCGGCTGCGGCTTCGCGACCGGCACATACGTCGGGTCAGCCAAGTGACAATCCCACATCGATTCGTCATCGGCAAACTCGTCGAACGAGGTCACCGGCTCGTGACGGGTCACACTCGTCGGAGCACCGTGGAACTCGAAGCACGGGTCGTGGTCCTCACAACT
>JAEUIL010000884.1 GCA_016794255.1 Planctomycetaceae bacterium
CGCTCGCGATCGCATGGACGAACGTTACGACATGTTCCGCTCAGTGCGTGACAAGCGTTTCAAATACATTCGCAACTACCAACCTTGGCAGCCCTATGCACAGCATGTCAGCTACATGGCCCAGATGCCGATGTATCAAGAACTAGTCAGGCTGCAAGCCGCGGGCGAATTGCGTGGTGCGCCAGCGTTGTGGATGGCGAAGACCAAGCCGGTCGAAGAGTTGTACGACTGCGTCGCCGATCCGGATGAGGTCGTGAACCTGGCCGAGAAGCCCGAGCACCGCGCGACGCTCGAACGACTGCGGGCCGAGTCACAACGTTGGATGCGCGAGACGCACGATCTGGGGCTACTGCCCGAACCGTTGATGCTCGATCGCATAGCAGCCGATCCGAATGGCTGGCGCGAGAAGGTCGTGTCGAGCGGCTTGCTCGCACGACTGGCCGAAGTCGAGTCGCAGATTCGCGGCGACGAGTCGGCCACGGCCCGGTTACTCGCTTGGTCGCGCGATCCCGAACCGGCGATCCGCTATTGGGCGCTGCTCGGTCTGCGGCAGCGGGAGTCGACCGGCAAGGACATCGAACTGTTTCGCAAGCTGTCGCAGGATGAGTCGCCGCTGGTGCAAATCGCCGCGGCAGATCACCTCGGCAAGCTCGGTCAAGCAAACGAGGGCTTGCCGATTTTGGTCGCGCATCTGAAGCACGACAATTTCGCCGTGGCGCTGCACGCCGCGCTCGCACTCGACTCGTGGGGCGAAGCCGCTCGCCCCGCGATCGACGCCCTGCAAGCGGCCAACGTCGCACCGCGTGGCAACGATTACGTGGTTCGCGTCTCGGCCCATGCACTCGAACAGATGGGCGTGAAGCCGAAGAAGCAAGGAAACAAGTAGCGGGCAAATGACGAATGTCCGAATGACAATTAGGCATTAGACATTCTGGCTTCGACATTCTTTCGGCATTGGAGCTTCGACATTCGTCATTCTTCGCTCGCCCCTCTTCCCGCCCGCTTGCCCACGAACGGATTGTTTTCTTTCTCCGCTCCGACCGTCGTCGCGGGGCCATGGCCCGAGAGCACCACGGTATCCGCGGGCAACGTGAAGAGATGCTCGTGAATGCCCGCCGCAAGTTGCTTGAAACTCCCGCCGGGAAAATCGGTGCGGCCAATGCTGCCGGCAAACAGCACATCGCCGCCAAAGACGATCGGCGGATTGTGCTCGCGCCAGATAAAGACGATATGGCCCGACGAGTGGCCGGGGATCGCACGGATGTCGAACGTGAAGCCCGCGGCCTCGTAGGTTTGGCCATGATCGAGCAGCACGTCGGCCGGCGGTGTCGTGACCGGCACACCCAAATCGGCCGAGAGATTCGCCACCGGGTCGATAAGTTTGTTCGCTTCGTGCCGACCGATCACAATCGGGCACTCGGGCCACACGCTTCGCAACGGGCCGATGCCCGCGATGTGATCGCCGTGGCCGTGCGTGATGAGTAGCGCGGCCGGAGTCAGCCCCTGTTGTTGCACATAATTCACGATCCGCTGCGGTTCCATGCCCGGATCGACGATCACACAATCGGTGCGGCCCGGCAGGTGGGCAATGAACGTGTTTTCGGCAAACGGTCGGGAAACCACTGTCGCGATCGAAACATCAGCCTGTGTCAACGTTATCTCCTTGCGCCGCAGCGCGTGGTATTCAAGTTCATGATTTGCTCACCCACGACTGGCCCAAACCGCGAGCACCATCGCCGCGGTCTCGATGCGTAAGATCCGCTCGCCGAGTGCCCCAACCTGCCAACCCTGCTCGCGGGCACTTTCGACCTCATCGTCGGTCAAACCACCCTCAGGCCCGACGGCGAACAAGAACCCGGCGGAGGGCGGAGCGGTCCAGAACGTCGTCTCCACCGCGGGTGCATACGGATGAGCCACAAGTCGCGCGGCGTTCACGTCACCTTGGCTCACAAAGTCGCGCCAGGTTTGCGCATCAACCACCTGCATCAACCTAGTGCGACCGCATTGTTTCGAGGCCTCGATCACGCCGCGCCGCAGTCGTTCCAGTGCTTTATCTGTCGGCTGAGCGACACCGCGCGCGGTTTCGAGTGGCACGAGCGACGTCACGCCCAACTCGACCAGCTTCTCGACGAGCCATGCCTGTCGGTCGCCACGCGGCAGAGCGACGCCCAACGTGATCGGCACGGCCAATTCGCGATCGACACTCGCTTGCGACAGCACGGCTAGCGTCACATCATGCTTGCCGATTCGCTCGATCCGAGCTTGAAACTCATGCCCTACACCGTCGAACAGCGTGACTTGCTCGCCGACTTTGCCGCGCATGACATGGGCCAAGTGATGCGCCTCGGTCGTGGTGAGCGTGGCACGATCGTCGACCGGCGGTTGTTCGAGATAGTATCGCTGGGACATGCGTTGCTAGCGTGTGGCAGATCGGGATCAAGGCAGATGCTGAAGTGTACCGATGAGAGGGAATGTAAGGATAGCGGTAGCTTGTCCGAGTAGTGATGCTCATTGGTTGTGTGCCATGTCCACGTCTTCGTGGACATGCATTTTCAACGGGAAACATGCCCACGCGGACGTGGGCATGGCACACAATTCCATGAAAAGGCGTCACGACTCTTGTCCGGCGATCGATTTCGTCTCGCCCGTCTGCACTTCATCGGAACTCCTCGCATGATCGCGCCCGAGCTCAGTCATTGGCAGTTGCAACGTGCCCCGTTCACGGGTCGACTCGCAGCGACGGACTATATCCCCACCGCGGGACAGGACGAAGCTCTGGCCCGACTGCGGTTTCTCGTCGAAGGCCGCAAGCGATTGGGTTTGATGGTCGGCCCAGCCGGTACCGGTAAGTCACTCACCCTCGAAGTGTTTGCCGCTCAAGAACGACTTCGAGCCGCCGTGGCTACGCGGATCTCGCTCGTCGGCGTCGAGCCCACCGAGCTGCTCAACCGGCTGATCGACGCGTGGCAGGCGAATGTCGAGCACGCCGCCACGACCAGCGACCGTTGGGCAGGCATCTTTGCGCGGTTGGCCGAGTTCCGCGTCTGCCGCACGCCCGTGACGTTGTTGCTCGACGATGTCGACCAAGCCACGCCAGCCACTCTCCAGGTAGTCTTGCGTTTGCTATTACACGACGCCTCGCCGCGCTGGCCGTTGACGATCGTGCTCGCCAGTCGCACCGAGGGGGCCCCCACGCTGCCAATGCGTTTGCTCGAACGCGTCGATCTGCGGATCGATGTCGATGCCTGGACACCCGACGACACTCAAGCGTTTGTGAGCGACGCACTGCGTCAGGCTGGCCGGGTCGCGCCGCTGTTTCAGATCAACGCTGTTGAATCGCTCCATGCTCTAACCGGAGGCGTCGCTCGACATGTCCAGCAACTGGCCGAATTGGCGTTAATCGCCGGCGCAGGCCAAGGTCTTTCGCAGATCGACGCCGAGGTCATTGATAGCGTTCACGCCGAGTTGGCGAGTGTGTAAACACGCGTTTCGTTACGGCAATTTGCCGCCGCGGTACGTCGATACGTGCACGCCTTGATCGTTGATCCTGACCGTCACCGCGCCGGTCTCGGCGGTGTGGAGCACGCGGGCACCGGCGTGTTCGTAAGCCTCGCGCACCTGCGGTTGAGCATCCGGCCCGCCACTGATGACCACATACTCGGGCGAGCACCAAGTGGCACAGCCCGGCGGGTTGCTACGCGTGCTGCCGTGGTGAGGTGCCAGCAACACGTCGACATCGAGCCGAGGCCCCTTCAAGAGCCGCTCAAGTCCGAAGCCTTCGAGATCACCGGTCAGCAAAATACGGCGGCCGAGATACTCGATCAGCAGCACAATGCTATTGGCGTTGTCGCTGCCCGCGACCCCCTCGCTGGGCGGATGCAACACGCGGAGCGAGCATTGAGCGTCGAGCCAGAAGCGATCGCCCGCGGCGAGATCGGCGCTCGGCACGCGATGTTGTTGCAAGGCATGAAGCAAGATCCGCGTCGGAGCGCTGTTGTCGGCGCGAAACTTGGACGTCAGCCACACTTGTTTCACATCGAAGCGTTCGAGCAACTCGGGCACGGCGTTGTAATGATCCACGTCGGCGTGGGAAATCACGATCGAATCGAGCTGCTGAATCTGCCGCGAAAACAATGCCGACGCGATCGATTGCGCACCGTAGATCGGCGGTCCGAGATGGCCGGCGTCGTACAGTAGTTTGTGTTCGCTCGGCAATTCGACGAGCACCGCACAACCGTGCCCCACCGCGAGAAAGGTGCACCGCAGCTCGCCATTCATTCCTGGCTTGAGCATCTGCGGCGTGACGAGTGTGAGCAAGGACGCGAAGCCGACGAGGGCAAAATTCATCCGCCGTCGACGTTGCCACGCTGCGGCCAAGGGCATCACGAGCACGAGACCGTAAAAGAGCAACACGATCCACAGGCTGGCTCCCGGCAGCCATTGGTGATTGCCCGGCACCGCGAGTCCCCAGCGAATCGTGGCTTCGATCAAGGCGACGCTCTGCTCGAAACACCAAGCCAGCGCCGGTGCCACGGGCGGAAACAGAATGCCAGCGGCGAGCAAGCCGAACCCGCTGAAGAGCGTGATCGCGATTGGCACGGCGAGTAGCGGTGTGAGCAGCAGCGCGACCGGCGTGGCGATATGAAAATTATGCACGATCAACGGCAGCGACAGAATCCAGATTACGATCGACACAAGCATCGCTTGTCCGAACGCTTGTGCGAGTTGCTGAAGTACACGGATCGGCCACGGTCGTGTACTTGCGATCAACACATCGAGTGGATCACGCTCGACACGCTGCAACTCAAACCGCGCTAGATAAGCGAGCACCGCCGCGGCGAGAAACGAAAGCTGGGGCCCGGCCCGCATCAGATCGGCCGGGTTCATGACCAGCACCACGATCGCCGCACCCGCCAAGGCGTTGAACGGCCGCGCATCGCGTCCGCGCCGCAGAGCCCAACAGCTGAGCACGACGATGATCGTGGCGCGAATCGCAGGGGGTTCGGCATCGATCAGCAGCGCGTACAGACCTGTTAACACCGCGACTCCGATCAAAGCCGTACCGCGCCGCAAGTAACCGAGCCGCAACGCCCAAAGCAGCCCCAGAGCGAGCACGGCGACGTGAACGCCCGAGACCGACAACAAATGAATCATGCCCGAGCGAAAATACGCGTCGTTCTGCGCATAGCTGAGTTGCTCGCGTTGCCCCAGAATTAAGGCATCGGCCAGATCGCGCGTGTCCCCTTGAAGATAATGATGCAACACCTGTTGAGCCCGCAGCCGACTGCCATCGAACCAACTCAACCACCGGTCGGGCATGCCGCTTGCCAAGCGTTTGACACCGGCCGGATGATCGATCCAGACGTGCGACAAGACGCGGTCGGCCCGTTGATGCGCGGCAAAGTCGAACTCGCCTGGGTTCAACGGCGGCGTCGCGGCAACGAGTTGCCCGCTCAACCGGAGTCGATCGCCAGCGCTTACCCCCAACACATGGCCATCGACGCGAACCGTGATCCTGCCCGAGGCGGCTCGCCAGGTCACACCATCACGCAGTGCCGTGACCCGCGCGGTGAAGCGACTCTGCGCACCGCGGACCATCGGGTTGAGCGGATCGAATTTTGGCGGCGGCAGAAACCGGGGCGCGTGCTGAGCGACGACTTCGAGACACGTCGGTTCCATTTCGGGCGACGCGACGAGGGCAATCTCATCGGCCGCGAACAGATACCATTGCCCGTGATGCCACGCGCCGCTGACACAGGCAATGGCGCAGAGCAAGGCGAAGGATGCCAGTTGATCGCTACTTCGTGAATGACAAACGAGCCACGCAGCAGAGGCGATCGCACTCAACACGAGCCAGATCCCCACGCCGCTCCGCCCGCCGGCGCCGCTCACTGCGCGATCAAGCATGATGCCGGCGCAAATCGCCGCTAACACCAATACCAGCGGATGATAACGCAGTGCGGTCGCATGTGGATCGCGCGCGAGTTGACCTGCCACAGGCGTCGATTCGACGGTCATGAGCCCGATTCCCCACAGTTGGGCAACACCACCGAAGTTTATCAGGCGTTAGGGTCTTCACAATCACACGCCCCGAATCGAGCCATGTTCGCATGTTCAGTGTCAAATCGGCAACCGCGTGTAACTCTGCATTCGAACTCCAGACTTGGCTGCAAATTGCTTCGCCTTGCCATTCGAGCTACGATGCGGCCTCGCAGATGCTCACGTATCCCGCCCTGCTCGCCCTCCGCTGTCAAAGGTACCGCTCATGATCTCGACCCGTGGTCATCGTTGGTGGACGCTTCCGTTCGCGCTTTGTCTCACACTCGCCTTGGTAACAGGCTCCATGACCCACGCGGCCACATTCGTGTATGTCTCGATCAGCGGCGAGAACACGATCCAGGTATATCAACAGAATCCGGCGGATGGCGCACTGACGCTGGCTCATAAAGTCGAAGTCGGCGGCGCTCCCGGCTCGCTTGCCATCGGTCCGTCGAAACGGCATTTGTACGCCGCAGTGCGTTCGAAGGGGAATGTCGCCACCCTGGCCATCGATCCCGCGACGGGCAACTTGAAGCAGATCGGCACCACCGCCGTGGTCGCCGATCCGGTGTACATCTACACCGATCGAGCCGAGCGGTTCTTGCTCACGTCGTATTACGGAGCCGGTTCCGCGGCGATCTATCCGCTCGGCAAGGACGGCATCGTCGTCGGTGATGCGACGAGCATTGTGACGACAGACAAGAATCCGCACTCGATCATGATTGATCCGTCGAACCAGTTCGTCTACGTGCCCAACACCGGAGCCGACAAGGTGTTGCAGTATCGGTTCGACGCCATGACCGGCAAGCTCGCCGCGAACACACCGGCCGAAGTGCTCACCGGTCCCGGCACCGGCCCGCGTCACTTCTGGTTCCACCCGACGCTGCCGATTGTGTACTTCGTCAACGAAAAGGGGAGCAGCGTCACGGTCTGTGATTGGAATCGCACGACCGGCACGCTCGCCGTGAAGCAAACGATTCCCACGCTGCCCGCGGGTTCAACGACAAAGAACAGCTGCGCTCATATCGAGACCACTCCCTCGGGCAAGTATTTGTACGCGTCGAATCGTGGTCACGACAGTCTGGCGATGTACACCATCGACCCATCCACCGGTGAACTCAAATCGCTCGGCCAAGAACCGACCGAAGCGACTCCGCGAGCTTTCACGATCGACCCCGCGGGATCGTACGTTTACTCGGCCGGACAAGGCTCGGGCAAACTCGCGGCGTACAAGTTGGATGCCGCGACGGGGAAACTCGCTCGGTTCGCAACGTATGAGGTCGGCAAGAGCCCGGCTTGGGTGCTGGCGGTTAAGTTCGACTAAGCGTGCGATCAACTGCCGATCGTGGCTTGCATTAGACTAAATGTCATCGCGTCAAAGACTTGGCCGAGTTCGACCAATGCGCGGTCGTCGGCTTGGTGCATCACGACGATCGTCGCTTGCGGCGTCTGAAAGCTCTTGACCACCGCGGTGTTGGTGAGATCGAGACAGTAAAAATTCATCTCGCAGCCGACCACGTCGCTGTCGCCGAACGTATCGTCAAACGGTTCGGCGTCGAGGTCTTGATACTCGCGACGCATGGTTTCAAGCGCCTTGTCGACGAGCATCGCCGGATCGAGCCCGGGCGGTAGCACTCGCACCATCCAGAACGAACCGTCGGGCGTGTAGACCGTGACGGTATCTTCGCCCGACATCGCCTCGCTCTCGTCGAGACGCCAATTCTCGGGATACACAAAGCGGATACCGAGCTTATCGAACACGGCGGGCATAACATCCTCGCGAGGCAGTTCACGCAAACCTTAGCGACTCGGGCGAGATCGAGTGATATCGCACGGTCGCCAGCACCGATTCATCGTAATAGGCTGGTGTCCGTTTCCCCAGGGGGTCGACCGCTGCCGGCTGCTAGCACGGGCGAAAATCGACACTCTGGCTTGAGTCGAAACCCGCGGCCCGGTAGCATCCCCTGCCATTTTCTCGGATCGGTGCTGGATCGCCGACTGCTAGCATGATACTTCCACTCAACACTCGTCGCCAAAGTTGTGCCTTGCGCTCCCATATGGGTCGTAATGTACTGGCCTGCGCCGGGATGTGGCTCGCGGCACTCGGCGCGATGGTCGGAGTCGGCGGTTGCCGCTGGTGTCGTCGCGAAGGGCCTGTACCGCAGTCGGTGCTCAATTGCCGACAGTTGTCACAAGAAGGGGTCACCGCCCTCGAACGGGGACAGACTCACGAAGCCGAGACGCTACTGACGAAGGCAATCACGACATGTCCAACAGATTGCGAAGCGCGCCGCAACTACGCCGAGTTGCTGCACAAGACGGGGCGACGACACGAAGCCGTGTTGCAACTGACCGAAGCGCTCAAGAGCACGCCGGAAGACGAGGCGGCGTGGGTCAAACTGGCCGACTTGTATCTCGGGCTCAACGAGTTGGATCGCGCTAAGCAATCGGCCGAGCAGGCTTTACAACTCAATACCCGCAGTGTGCCCGCGTTGCTTGTGCAGGCGAGTGTGAAACGGAAGCAGAACCTGGGACGCGAGGCGCTGGCCGATTTTCATCGGGCATTGAATCTTGATCCCGAAAATCGCGACGTGCTGTGGGAGATCTCGGACACGTATCGGCAGTTGGGCGAGCCGCAACGTGAGTTGGCCAACTTGCAAGCGCTGGCCGATACATTCACGCCCGGCGAAGAGCCGCAACGTGTGTTGCATCAGCAAGGTTTGGCCCTGAGTGCGCTCGGACGTCATGCCGAGGCGGTGAGTGTGCTAACCTTGGCACGTGAGCGTGGTGCGGCATCGCCCGAGTTGTTGTTTCACTTGGCCGAGGCGCAGCTGCGCATGGGACAGACACTCGAAGCGCGGCAGGCGCTCGCCCAAGCCTTGGCGCTCGAGCCGAATCACGCCTCGAGCCGAACGTTGCTCGACCGATTAGAACTGGCTCAGCAGCCAGGCGCGTTTCGTCGGTAGCGTCACCTTCGCTCAGCGACACTATCGGACGCGTTCGGCGGCTGAGCGGACAGTGACCGACTCCCCCGCTCGCTTGCTGACACCTGCGAGTCGAGTTAGATTCTCCTGCGTGATGTCGATGACTTTGCGAGCAAGCTCCAAGGGGTAATTTGTGTCCGATTCCGCTTCAACGGCAGGTCCGCAGCGTCCAGCAGACATTGTACGTTTGGATCTCGCGAAATTGAGGATCGAGGACGGTGTCACGCTCGAGACCGTCTTTCGCCGGGTCACCGAGACCGCGGCCGAGATCGTCAATGTCGAACGGGTCGGCGTGTGGCTCTTGGTCGATCAGCGCCGTGCGCTGCGTTGTGCCGATCTCTTTGAACGTTCCCGTGGCACGCATTCGGGCGGCATCACGCTGCAGTTGAGCGACTTTCCCGACTACTTTGCCGCGCTCGAACAACGCAAGACCGTGCCGGCCGAGGTTGCCGTGGATGATCCGCGGACCAATACGTTGGCCGAGTCGTATCTTGTACCGCTGGGAATCACGTCGGTGTTAGATGCGTCGATCTTCGTCGGTGGCGAGTTGGTCGGCGTGGTGTGTCACGAGCACGTCGGGGCGCCGCGTGAGTGGACAACGGAAGAACGTGACTTCGCCGGTTCGATGGCCGATCTGGTGGCGCTCAAGATTCGCGCTGCCGAGTTGGCCGACGCTGCCGTGGCGCTGCGAACTCAAGCGAACCAACTCGCTGAGTCTCGACGGCTCGACTCGCTGGCCGAATTGGCCGCCGGTGTGGCGCATGATTTCAAGAACATTCTCACCGTGATCCTTAGCTCGGCCGAGTTGATTTTAACCGCCCCTGCATCACCGGCGGTCGGCGACTTTGCCCAGCAAATTAAGAACGCGGGCGAACGAGGCGCGGCTCTGGCTAAAGAGTTGATGTCGATTGCCCGGCCGGGGCCGCGTTCGGCCCGCGTGGTGCGGCCATCCGATGTGATCAACGCTCAGGCCGCCATGTTGCAGCAGGCTGTCGGTGAGCGTCATCAATTGGAAATCAATGTCCGCTCCACGACGGGCAGTGTGCTGATCGCCCCGGAACAGCTCGAACGAGTCGTGCTCAACCTCGTCATCAACGCGCGCGATGCGATGGCCGACGGCGGCACGATCGGAGTGACGCTCGATTCGGTCGAGGCGCTCGACGAGAACGCCAAGCCAGGCCGATATTTCTTGATCGAGGTCAGCGATCACGGCTGCGGTATTCCGGCCGAGCTGGTGTCGCGCATTTTCGATCCGTTCTACACCACGAAAGCGCGCGGCCAAGGAACCGGCCTGGGGTTGGCTGTAGTGAACCAAGTTGTCGGCTACGCCGGTGGTTTTGTGCGCGTCGAGACCGCGATCGGCCAGGGAAGCAAGTTTCGCGTCTACTTGCCCTGGGCGAGCAGTCGCGGGTAAACGAACACAGCGGTGCGACTCATTGCGAGTCACACCGCTGTTGTGCGATAGCCAGAAGATTCTTGAGCCCGCGACGCTTAGCAGCGAACGAATTTACGCGAGCGATCGTCTTCGACCTTGAAGCGCGTCACCAACTGCCGCAACGAGGCGGCTTGCGCACCGAGCTCTTCGCTGCTGGCGGCCATCTCTTCGCTGCCCGCTGCGGTTTGCTCCGAGACTTGTTGCACGGTCTCGATTGCTCGGGTCACTTCAGCGGCAGTCTCGGCTTGTTCGAGCGTTGCCGTGGCAATTTGACCGATGCGTTGAGCCGTGAGTTCAACGCCGCGGATGATCTCCTTGAGCGCCACGTTCGTTTGTTGGCTCAGTTGAGCACCCTCGCGGACTCGGCCGGTCGATTGATTGATCAAGCCCGTGATCTGCTTGCTAGCTTGACCGGTCCGTTCGGCGAGCTTACGAACCTCGTCGGCAACAACGGCAAAGCCCAACCCGTGCTCACCAGCTCGAGCCGCTTCGATGGCCGCATTGAGAGCGAGCAAGTTCGTCTGGCTGGCGATCTCGGCGATGACTTCGATGATCGCGCGAATCTCTTCCGAACTGGTCTCGATCAGCGACATCGCTTCCATCGACTTGAGCACGGCTTGGCCACCTTGCTCGGCTTGTACGCTGGTCGTACGGGCCACTTCGTTCGCTTCCGACGCGTTGGCCTTCACCGCTTGAATCGAGGCGGCCAACTGATCGACCGAGGCCGACATTTGCGTTACGCTCGCGGCTTGCGATTGAGCACCGGCGGCAAACGTTTGGCTTGTCTCGGCAATGATTCGCGAACCCTCGCTGAACTGATTGGCACTTTGCACGATCTCGTTCACGAGACCGCGGAGGTCGCCCAGCATTTGCTCGAGGCCCGAGCCAAGCTGACCGACCGGATCTTGGCCCGTGACACCGACCGGGCGCGTCAAGTCGCCCGAGGACGCTGCGTTGATGACGTTCAACAGGTCTTGCACCTTGTTTTGCAAATCCTGCTGGGCTTCACGTTCGCGCTGTGCGGCGAGCTTCTCGCGTTCGTCGGCCGCACGCTTCTCGGCGAAGAAGGTCCGCAAGCCTTCGGCCAACTGACCAATCGCATCGTCGCCCTGCACCCGCAGTTCGACGTTCTGCTGGCCCGCACCGAACGCGGCGACCGCAGCCTGAATCTGGTCGATCTTCTGCTTCAACTGTTCGCCCGCTTGGCGGTCAGCTTCTGCTCGCTCTTGATCGCGGCGCGCTTGGGCCTGTTCCACTTGGCGCTGCTCTTCGGCGCGGCGGCGTTCCTCGGCGGCTCGTTGAGTTTGGGCCAGTTGCTCGCGTTCGCCAGCAAGCTTGACATCTTCCAGCGTCTGAGCCGAGGAGGCGACAGCCACGTTCAACGCCCGGGCCATGCGACCCAGTTCGTCTTGCGTGTCGATATCGAGACGTTGCGTTAAATCACCAGCGGCGACCGCTTCGAGCACGCCGACTGTCTTGGCAATCGGCTGCGCGATCGACTTCGCAATCCACATCGCCACGCCAGTAACCACCAAACCGACGACAATCACCAGTCCGGTCGAGAACCAAAATAGATTCGACGTAGCAGCCGCGGCTTGTTCGCCGAGTTGGACCACCGGTGCAAATGCTTCTTGGGTGGTGATCTTGCAGATGATGGCCCAGTTGAACGAGCCCACCTTGGTCGGAGCAAACGCAGTCAACGACGGCCGACCTTCGTAGTCATTCGTCTCGGCGTAGCCCGCCTCGCCAGCGAGGGCGCGCTTCACACCTTGGGTTTCGAGCTTGCTCTCGTTCGGCTTGCGGAACGACGCGATCACGCCGTACTTCTTCGGATTGAGATACGTGTCGCTACGGAGCAGGAAGTCCGGGCCGACAAGATAGGTCTCGCCCGTCTCGCCGAGGCCCGAGCGTTCCGACATCACCTGCGTGATCCGATCGAGCGGCATCTGGAACATCGCGACGCCGACGAACTCGTTACCCTGAAACACGGGCGAAGCGATGAAGCTGGCCGGGGCCTCGAACGATGGATAGTAACGGGCAAAATCGACCAGGATCACGGCGTCCTTCAA
>JAEUIL010000900.1 GCA_016794255.1 Planctomycetaceae bacterium
GCAGGCGGCGCCGCAGACCGTCGATCCGCTGGCGCTCAAACAGCCGCACTTTCCCAGCAAGGTGAAGTCGATCATCTGGTTGTTCATGACCGGCGCTCCGTCGCAGGTCGACACCTGGGACTATAAGCCCGAGTTGCAGAAACGCGATGGTCAAACGTTGGCCGGGGCGGATCCCAAGACCGGGTTCTTCACCACCAGCGGCAAGTGCCTCAAGTCACCGTTCAAATGGCGGCAGCATGGCGAGTCGGGCTCGTGGGTCTCGGACCTCTTTCCGCACCTGTCGAAACATGCCGACAAGATGTGCTTCTTGCACTCGATGTATCTGCGGCAGAACAATCACGCCCCGGCCGCGATCGAGTTGATGTGCGGCACGAATCGGCCGGGCTTGCCCGCCTTGGGTGCGTGGATGACCTACGGACTCGGTTCGCAAAACCAGAACCTGCCCGCCTACGTGGTGCTGCACGACACTCGACCGCGCGGTGACGATCAGATCTGGTCTGCTGGCTTTTTGCCGAAGACGTATCAGGCGCTGTCGCTCGATGCCCGCCGCAAGGAAACGATCGACAATCTGCTGCGCGATGCAAAACACAGCGACGATCAACAACGAGCCCAGCTCGAACTGCTGCGGCAACTGAACCAAGAACACGCGGCCCAACGACCGACTCAGGCCGACCTGTTGGCTCGGATCAACTCCTATGAATTGGCTTACCGCATGCAGATGGCAGCGCCCGAGGCGTTGGATCTGTCCCGCGAGTCGGCAGCGACGCAGAAATTGTACGGACTCGATCGGCCCGAGTGCGCGACGTTTGCTCGGCAGTGTCTCTTGTCACGCCGGTTGATCGAGCGGGGCGTGCGCTTCGTGCAGATCTTTGCCGGCAAAGGGGTCGGCGGTGACGGCAGCGTAAACGACGTTCCTTGGGATTGTCACAGCGACGTGCAAATCAATCACCGCTCGTGCGGCTTGCACACCGATCAACCGGCGGCGGCGCTGCTAGGCGATCTGCAAGCGCGCGGTCTGCTCGAGTCGACGCTCGTGATCTGGGGTGGCGAGTTCGGTCGCACCTCCGACTCGCAAGGAGCCAAGGGGCGCGATCACAATCCCAACGGCTTCACGATCTGGCTCGCCGGCGCGGGCGTCAAAGGGGGGCTGCACTACGGCTCAACCGACCCCTTCGGCTACAAGGCGGTCGAAAAGAAAGTGCACGTCAACGACCTGCACGCCACGCTGCTGCACCTGCTGGGGCTCGAGCACACGAAGCTCACGTATCGGTTCAACGGCCGTGACTTCCGGCTGACCGACGTGGGTGGCGAGGTGCTCCGCGAGATCTTGATTTGAGCACCGGGGTGCTGAGCGATCGGCGGAGGAGATTTGACAAAATCATCGTGTACAAAATCATGCAGGGCAGATGACAGGATCATGGTGAACAGGATGATTAAGTGCGATTTTAGATCGGCCGCATGACCCTGTCTTCGCCGTCCTGTCACCGACTCGGTAATCACGGGATGATTTTAATACGGCATGATTTTGTCGATCCGCTCTTCGCCACGGTCCCGGCGCATTTCCCGTCCAGGGTCGCTTTTCTCGGCCCGATCGATGTGTTAGACTTTGGCTCTCAAACGTTGGCGCCGTAGCTCAGCTGGTTAGAGCAGCGGAATCATAATCCGCGTGTCCGGGGTTCGAATCCCTGCGGCGCTATATGGGTAGTTGGGACATTTCGTCGGACTTCTGTCGTCTGGTGGCAGAGGTTCCGTGTCGTTTTGGCAGGGCATCGAGGGCTGGGCGGGGATCTGCGGCTGTCGCTTTTCACCCGAAATGGTGGACTCGTCTCAATCTGAACGTCTCGTTTCGGACAATCGTCTCAATTCGAGACGACCTCTCGGGCTCAAAACGGGTCGCGAAAAATTCTCGCCGAATTCGCTAAAGATTCTTAAGTCGTTCAATGGTATTGACTTAAGACGCTTGTCGCAAGTCGTCGGACCTGTTCCGGCACGGACTGGCCCCACGTTTGCTTTTATAGGTGCCGTCAAACCAAGAACAACCGCCGCGACCTGACGGGAACGTCGCTAAGAGTTGGCAAGCAACGCAACCAGTTTTTCGGCTCAACGACCGTTCTGCTCGAGAGGAACTCGACGATCGCGAGAGCCAGGGAGGTCACCATGTTAGTGCTCAGCAGGAAAGTCGGGCAAAAGATTGTGATCGACGAGCGCGTGACGCTCACCGTGACCCGGATCTCGGGCAATCGCGTGAGTATCGGCATCGAGGCTCCTCCGGGAGTCCACGTTCGTCGCAGTGAACTGGAGTTGATTCTCGGACCCGACGAGACGCTGCCCGTGCCCGAGCCGAAGGCCGAGTCACGTGCGCCGACCGTCGTGCCGACCACCTATAACTGCCCCGACAACGGCTTGATACGGCATACGTGTTAAGCCGGAACGACCCGAAACCTCGCGGCGAGGGCGCTACCCCCTCGTACGCGAGTTTTAGGGGACCGTCGAGGCCGCCCGGCCCATTTTTCTGGCCCTTTCTCCACACAGGTCATGCTTCGCGGCGTGGCCTGTGTCATTTTTTCTACGAGGCCGATTTCCGCGGGGAACGTCGCCCCCGGGTCGCAGGCGTCCCTTCGATCAAGCGGCAACTGCCGCGGATCACGGGCCGAGGATTGAAGATTT
>JAEUIL010000922.1 GCA_016794255.1 Planctomycetaceae bacterium
CCGACACATCTGATCGCGGCCGAGCGCTGGGATGAGCTGGAACGACTGTTGACCGAGTTGCCGTACTACGAAGCTCGCAATACTGCCGAACAAATCTTTTCGTTGGCTACCGATCTGACCGCTGCCTGGGAAGCATTGCCCATCGAGCGCCCACGACGGCGGGTGATCAAACTGCTCGCCGAGGCGCTGCGGCGTAACCTGCACTTCATCGACCGGCATCGGTCCGATTATCCGCAGGGGCTGTTCCAATCGCTCTGGAACCACGCCTGGTGGTACGACTCCCCGGTGGCCGGTGCGCACTACGAACAGGGGACATCGCCCGGCGCGTCCGACGGCCTCGATCTGCATACGCTACTGGAAAGCTGGCGGGCCGAACGCGAAGCGGCACAGCCGGGCTTCCCCTGGATTCGCGCCCTCCGCCCGCCGCCTGTCCACCTCAACTCCCCGCTCCAGGCGATCCTCCGCGGACATGAACAATCGGTGAATAGCGTGGCCTTCTCCCCCGACGGCGCGCGGCTCGCCAGCGCGTCGGGGGACAAGACGGTGCGGGTGTGGGACGCCCAGACGGGTCAGCCACTCCAGGTCCTCCGCGGACATGAAAACGTGGTGACGAGCGTGGCATACTCCCCCGACGGCGCGCGGCTCGCCAGCGCGTCGTGGGACCAGACGGTGCGGGTGTGGGACGCCCAGACGGGCCAGCCACTCCAGGTCCTCCGCGGACATGAAGGCGTGGTGAATAGCGTGGCCTTCTCCCCTGACGGCGCGCGGCTCACCAGCGCGTCGGGGGACAAGACGATGCGGGTGTGGGACGCCCAGACGGGCCAGCCACTCCAGGTCCTCCGCGAACATGAAGGCTGGGTGTATAGCGTGGCCTTCTCCCCTGACGGCGCGCGGCTCGCCAGCGCGTCGGGGGACAAGACGGTGTGGGTGTGGGACGCCCAGACGAGCCAGCCACTCCAGGTCCTCCGCGGACATGAAGGCTATGTGTGGAGAGTGGCCTTCTCCCCCGACGGCGCGCGGCTCGTCAGCGCGTCGGGGGACAACACGGCGCGGGTGTGGGACGCCCAGACGGGCCAGCCACTCCAGGTCCTCCGCGGACATAAAAGTTTGGTGTATAGCGTGGCCTTCTCCCCCGACGGCGCGCGGCTCACCAGCGCGTCGTTTGACAACACGGTGCGGGTGTGGGACGCCCAGACGGGTGAGTGCCTGGAGGTGATCCCCGGAAGTGGTGACGTAGCGGCGATCGCCGGGGGCAGCCGACACGACTCCGTCCGCTGGATGACGCGGGGGCAGGAAAGTGTCGTCGAGACGACTGCCAACGGAACGGTCGTCGCCCGGTTCGGGGAGCCCGTCGAAAAAATCGTCACCCATCCCACCGGCCACCTTGGGGCGGGGTACGTCAGCAATCATGTCTATCTGCTGCAACTCGAAGCGAATGACTTGCCCTGAAACTACGCCTCGCCATAACAACGATCACTTCACTCCACCCTCTCCCGAGCAACCACCATGAGCAACACCACCATTCGCATCGACGTCGCTGGCGATGTCTGTCTCGATCTCGTCGGTATTCCGATCCCGCCGCAAAAGCCCACCGCGGTCGGCAATAACTGGCAACTCACCGGCGAGACCCGCACGTAACGCAAGTCTCAGATGGCGCGTCGCTTGACGCACGACCATTCGCGATATGATCGGCGTTCGCGGTTGGAGCGAGTATTCTCAAAACAGAAACATATTGTTCGATGCACACCCACCGTGTGCGGAAACCTTCAGGAGTTTCACGTCATGACCAACCAACCCCAACTGCACATCGATGTCGCTGGCGATTTGATCCACGATGTCCACTTGATGAAGCAAACCGATTTGCCTGCGGGCTACGTCGATGCTCAACCACAGGCCATCGAGACGACTTCGCTTGGTGGAGCATGGTATCTCGCGGAAATAGTTGAATTGGCTTGCGCAGATCTGATCGATCAGCAGCAAGTGACTGTTCATAAGCCCTCCAGTGCGCAGCCCGGCCAAGCGGTGACGCGGGCGTTCTCAGTTTGGGCCCAATTTGCAAAGTCCGAATCCGAGAAAAAGCTAAGAGCATGGCGGGTTGCCGAATTCCTGGGTTGCCAAGCGCCAGCTACGGGTGCCATGCCGATCCCTTCGAGCACCATGGTCACGCCTGACTTGTTGGTGCTGGATGATTTGCACTTGGGCTTTGCCGACGACGAAAAACTTTGGCCGGCTGCATTGCGAGAAGGGGGACAGCCTAAACAGATTGTGCTCAAAATTGGAGGCGTGCCGCGTGACACTCCGCTGTGGCGATACCTGCTGGAACGTCATGCCGACCGGCTCACGGTCGTCGTCGGGATCGGTTCGTTGCGCGATCGGGGCGCCGATGTGTCGACCGGCTTGTCGTGGGACCAAACCATCGAAGACATCATACGCGAGTTCAGCCAGGGACCATCTTCGCAAGATTTGGCTCGGTGCCGACGAACGGTGATCTACTTCCCCGGTGGTAGCGGAGCGGCAAGTTTCACGCGCTGCAGGTTGCTATTAGGACCTGTCGAACACCCCGATGACTCGTTCGATCAGTTGGTTCACGAGCGCGCGGTCTTCGAGCGGTTCTGGTATCTGACGGACGAAATGGAAGGGACGTGGCGCGCCGAGCGCAAGGGCACTCTGTTCGGCGCGGGTTCAATTGTCACCTCGGCCATGGTGCGTCATGTCATTTGCGGCCCTAACTATCCGCTCTATTTAGCCTTGGGCCGCGCACTCGCCGCGGCGCGGCATGCAACCAGTCAAGGTGGTCAACTGGATAAACAGACCTCGGCCATCGTTGGACTTGACACCACGGGAATTCAAGACCGACTGCTGTATTTGACCCGCAGAGATGAGAAAAACAACGATGTCCCCGACCCAGCGTTCGCCTATTCAACCGCTTATCCTCACGCGCTATTTCACTCAGACAAATTACGCATCGAGCCCGGTGTCCGCACGGATTTGCTCCGCGACGTGGCCGGTCCTACGGTCGAATACATGGCCGACTTGGCGTTTCATACGGTAGTCTCGGGAACCGAATCGGCGTTGAAGGGTGTGCCAAGAGCCAGGTACGGCGATTACGAAACTGTTGACCGTGAGGAGATCGAGCGTATCAACGCCGTGCGCGCGCTGATGCTCAACTATCGTGCCAATCCCAATGACAAACGGCCATTGTCGATTGCGGTCTTCGGACAACCCGGTTCGGGCAAATCGTTTGCCATCAAAGAATTGGCTAAATCGCTATTCGGCGATCGCAATCCGGTGTTGGAGTTCAATCTGTCGCAGTTTGATCCGCATGACTCGCAACAATTGCACCAGGCCTTTCATCGTGTTCGCGATGCAAGCATCAAGGGTGCCATGCCACTGGTGTTTTGGGATGAATTCGACAGCGACGGACTGATTTGGCTCAAGCACTTTCTAGCTCCAATGCAAGACGCTGAATTCCGCTCAGGGAGCGACATCCACGCATTCGGAAAGGCATATTTTATATTCGCCGGTGGTACGAAGCGAACCTTTCAGGCATTCGAACAAATGAATACCAAACAGAAGGGCAAAGCATTTCGAGCATCCAAAGGCCCCGACTTCATCAGCCGATTGCGTGGCTATATCGACATCAAAGGACCGAACCCCACGGGTGGCGATCCGCACAAAGACCCAGCGTACGTAATTCGTCGCGCGGTAATCCTGCGATCGTCGCTACAGCGTTTCTACCCGCACTTGATTGAGAAACAGTGTCACGTACAACCCAATATCATTCGTGGTTTCCTCGACGCGAAAGAGTTTAAACATGGAGCGCGTTCGATGCAGGCTATCTTAGGCATGTGTCAGTTGCAGAATGCCAGTCAATTCGGCTTGGCACAATTGAACGCACCCGCCTTGTTAGAGATGCACGTGTCAGCAGACTTTACGAACGCGGTTCGACAAGCTGCCCTCGACTTGCGATTATTCGAGTTGCTCGCCGAAGCGGCCCACCAAGCTTGGCGCACTTGCCGGGAAACCGATGGTTGGACATGGGGACCCGACCGCAATGAGCAATTAAAGCACCACCCGATGCTGATTGACTACGAGAAGCTTCCGGAAGACTGGAAGCAACGTAATCGGGTAACGGCCCGAGTGATTCCCGCGAAGTTGGCCGAGATCAGTTACGAGATTGTTCGCCTTGAAGCTCCCGGTGTCGGAGACACAATGACCGCTGGCGAACACTCGGAGATGGCTCGTCTGGAGCACGACCGCTGGCTGCGCGAGCATTTGATTCAAGGCTACGAATACCATGCGAACACCACCGAAGCGTTGCGCCAACACAAATGCCTAGCTCCGTACCAACAACTGTCGGCTGATGACCAGAAACTCGATTTGACGTTACCGCTCGTCTTGCCCGACATTTTAACCAAGCACGGATTCGCGTTGCGAAAGAAGCCGTAATGATATTTCCATCGCATGGGAATCATTGGCTTTGTGCAATGCGAACTTCGGGGCCGGATGCGAGATCACGACCGTGTCAGCATTCACACCGCCGCAACGAAACATGGAAGTAGAATGATCGACCCGCACGAACCGCGCCCGCCGCAGACGGTAGCCGTCTGGAAAGCTCGACCGGTCTTTGTCAGCTCGACGTTCAAAGACATGCAGGCCGAGCGCGATCACTTGCGCCAGCATGTGTTTCCTCGCTTAGAAGAACAGCTCCGCCAGCGACGCGTGCATCTGGAACCGATCGATCTTCGACAAGGAGTCGAAACAGCCGACGAATCAAGCGAAGCCGCTCGTGAATTGCTCGTACTCAAGGTCTGTCTCGATGAAATCAAACGCAGTCGACCGTTCTTGATTGTGCTCTTGGGAGATCGCTATGGGTGGATTCCGCCCGAAGAGCGAATGCGAGCCGCCGCTGAAGAAGCGGGATTCCGCACCAACCTGACCGGCAAGAGTGTCACCGCGCTCGAAATCGAATTCGGCCTGTTCAAAGAGAACAACGAGCAGCGTGAACGGACGCTGATCTTCGTTCGCGAACCGCTGCCGTACCACACGATGCCGCGCGAGGTGGCGGCCCGCTACAGTGATGAATACGCCGACGATCCCGCCACACGGGCTGGGTACGATCAACTCACGGTGCTCAAGCAAGCGTTCACGGCCGATCCGCAACTTGCCGCGAGGGTCCATTCCTATCGTGCACCGTGGGATGCCGAGCGACAAACCGTCGGTGATCTAGCGGCGTGGGGCGAAGAGGTTTATCAGCTGTTGTGGGCCGAACTCGATCACGAGACCTGCGAGTTCTCCGCGCAGCCCGAGCCCACCTGGGAAGACTTGGAGCGAACGGCGTTCGCCGAGTTTGTCGAGCATCGCACGCGCATCTTCCACGGTCGAGGCGAAACACTCGCGCAACTGACCGAGATCGCCACCTCATCGGCCAACACCCCTTGGGGCGCGTGCGTGGTCGGCGATGCCGGTTCGGGCAAGAGCGCGCTCATAGCCAGGTTGTATCAGCAACTCGTTGCCCGGCCTGATCTGCTCGTGCTGGCCAACGCGGCGGGAATCAGTCAACGCAGCAGTTCGATCGACGCCATGCTCCGGCGCTGGTGCGGCGAACTGGCGGCTCAATTGCAGATCGCTAATCCACTGACCGAACGAACGGTCTACGATGAAGTCGAGAATACCTTCTACTCCTTGCTGCATCGCGTGTCGCAGTCGCGCCGGGTAGTCTTGCTGCTCGATGCGCTCAATCAATTCGAGCAGTCGACACTCGGACGACACCTGACATGGCTCCGCGCTCGCACTTGGCCAGCCAACGCTCGGATCATCGGCACCTCGCTGCCGGGCGAACAGGCCGAGGCGCTCGGCCAATGGGTCGGCATCGAAGAGCTCGAACTGCCGCCACTCGATCGGGCCGACGCCGAGCAAACTGCCCGTGGCATTTGGGCTCGTTACCATCGCCAGTTCAACGCCGCAGTGTTCCAGGTGCTGACGGAAAAGAGTGTCGGTGGTGTACTGGCGTGTGGCAATCCGCTTTGGCTCACACTGGCATTGGAGCAAATCAACCTGCTGGACGCCGACGACTTCGCCCGTACCGAAAACGAGTTCATCGGCTCGGCTGCCGAACGGATGCGGGCATTGCTCCTCGACGTGGCTCGGGCGTTCCCGGCCGATGTCGAGGGGATGTTCGCCTGGCTCTTGGACCGTACTGAAAAAGTTCACGGCATCGGTCCGACCGCCGCTTTTGCCACGGCGATCGCGCTCAGTCGATCTGGCTGGCGCGAGAGTGATCTGTTGACTCTTGTACCACGGTTGGCGCCGCTCGTCGCTCCTGGGGCCAATGCCGAGGAACTCGCCCCCTTGCGGTTGGCCGCATTGCGTCGGGCGTTTCGAGGACAAGTGCTGAAACGTGCGGCGCTCGAGCAGCTGGACTTCTTTCACGTCCAGATGCGGACCGCTGCATTGCGCCGGTACGTGACCCCCGCCGAGCACGGTCGACAACTTCATAGCGCGCTGGCCGATCATTTGCTCGCGCTGCCCGAAACGGACCCGGTGCGTTTCGGCGAGAGTATGCACCATTTACTTGAAGCGGACGACCGACCGCGTGCAGCCATGTTTTATGCGACACTGACAGCACCACTCGGGGTCCCAAGTCCTGCCACGCAGACAATGGTCGACCGTGTTCTTGCTTCCCAGGACGAGGATGGCGGTGCTGTGGTTGAGCAGATCGCTGCCTTGCTCAGTCAACCCGGATTGATAATGTACCACATCTCCATCTTGGCCAAACGGTTCCAGTTCGACCTTGAAGAGGGACTCAGGTCGCGAGGCCGACTGGCCCCTCGCCTCCGGCTGTTAGATGCTACGCGAAGTGCGAGTGACAATCTGGCAGCAGTCTATCCCGAGCACACAGGCTGGCAACTGGACGTGTCGGACGGTCACAAAAGAGTGGGCGATGTCCTGATGGAGCAGGGAAATCTCCCTGCGGCGTTGGACGCATATCAAGCGTCGTTGGCGATCAACAAGCGCGTGGCGGCGGCTGATCCCGGCGGGAATGTTTACTATGAACGACAACTGGCAGTCGCTTATAGCAAGGTTGGCTCTGCGCTGATGGCGCTGGGAAATCTCAATACGGCGTTGGACGCATTTTTCGCGAGTCATACAATCTTTCTGCGTTCGGCGGCGCGATTCCCGAGGGACGCCGATCCGCAACATGACCTGTCGGTCAGTCACTGCGAGGTTGGCTCTGCGCTGATGGCGCTGGGAAATCTCACTGCGGCGTTGGACGCGTATCAGGCGTCACTGGCGATCAACACGCATCTGGCGGCGGCCGATCCGGGGAACGCCGGTTGGCAACGGGACCTGTCAGGCAGCTTCGCCAGAGTCGGCGATGTGCTTAAGACGCAGGGAAATCTTCCCGCGGCGGCGGACGCGTATCAGGCGTCATTGGCGATCATCACGCGTCTGGCTGCGGCCGACCCGGGAAACGCCAGCTGGCAACAGGACCTGTCGATGAGTCAGAGTAGGGCGGGTGACGTGCTGGAGGCGTTGGGGAATCTCCCTGCGGCGTTGGACGCATATCAAGCGTCGCATGCGATCAACACGCGTTTGGCTGCGGCCGATCCTGAGAATGCCTACCGGCAACGGGACCTGGCAGAGTCTCACATCAAAATTGGCGAAGTGCTGATGGAACAGGGAAACTTCCCTGCGGCCTTGGACGCGTGTCAGGCGTCGCTAGCGATCAGCACTCGTCTCGCGGCGGCGCATCCCGGGATTTCTTTCTGGCAACCGACCCTTGCCATCGGTCACAGCAAAGTTGGCGACGTACTGGTGGAGCAGGGAAACCACCCTGCGGCCTTGGACGCGTATCAGGCGTCGCTGGCAATCAACAAGCGTCTGGCGGCGGCCGATCCCCAGAATGCCGGCTGGCAACATGACTTAGCAAGCAGTCACATCAAAGTTGGCATTGCGCTGGCGATGCAGGACAATCTCGCCGAGGCGTCGGCAGCTTATCAGACGGGGCTGGCGATCTGCGCGCGTCAAGCGGAGGCCGATCCCGGGAATGCGGTCTGGCAAAGGGATATGGTTACCGCTTTCATTCATTTGGCGAGCCTCTACCTAAAAACAGGCAACCAAAGGAACTGGCAGGAATGTTGCCAAAAATGTCGTGAGGTTTTACAGCGGATGCAACATAACAGCATGCATCTCGACCCAACATCGGTACAGTTTCTCGAATGCCTGTTGTCAAGCGGATACTAACCTTCAGTGGTCCGTTTCCTCTGAAGTCCTGCAATTCCCATCGATCTGCATGATGAAGTGATACGCGATCCACGCCGCCCAAGTGACGTAAGGATTCAACGAACACGTCTACAAATCCTCGGTCCCCGGCAAGCTGCTATGATCTCGACATGAAGCAACTCGGAGGTCGACAAGCACTTCAGAATACCAACAATGCCCCGTTCCAGCCCCAAGCCCTCGATCACGCCAGACACGCTCGCGGTGCCGCTCCTCCTCGGTGTCACGGGTCCGCGGCACATCGCCTCGGCGCACATCGATGCGATCCGTGCGCAAATCGCCACGCTACTCCGAGCCTTACGTCAGCAATATCCGCACACGCCGCTGGTGCTGCTTTCGCCGTTGGTCGCCGGGAGCGATCAACTCGCGGCCGAAACGGCGCTCGCGGCGGGCAACGGGGTCGCGCTGGCGGCGCTGTTTCCCTGGCCACGCCAACAACTCGCCCTCGACGCCGACCGCTACGGTGATCCGCAACCATTTCAAAACTTGCTCGATCGCGCGACGTACCAGATCGACATGCCTTGCGACCCCGCGCGATTGGCCGAACTACGATCACAGCCCGATCAACAGTCGGAGCAATACGCCGAGATCGGCAAGTACATCGCCCGGCATGCGCAGATTCTGATCGCCATTTGCGACCGCGACGAAGATCGGCCCGACAGTCAAACGCAGCAAGTCGTTCGTTGGCACCACGAAGGGACCAGTGCTCCGTTCAGCGCTCAACTCGGCGCACTCGATGCCTCGCGCCCCACCGCCATTTATTACATCTCACCTCACTGCGAGTCCGTGCCGAATAACCGTGTCGTCGGCGCGAGTCTCGAACAGCTTGGCATCGAGTATCCGCCGCTGCCGGCTCCGGTGAAGAAAAAGAAGCACGAACCACCCTCTGCCGAGTCACCTCAGCCGTGGTCGCAACGAGCCTGGAAATGGCTGACGCAGCAACTCACTACGTGGTTCGTGCAACTGAACAAACGATTGCCGCGGCTCTTTGGTCATACTTCGCAAGGCACGCACGGCCGCGACATCTTGCTGAGTCGTTGGCGGGCAATCGACGATTTTAATCGCGATGCCGAGCGAGTCGCTCCGCTGTCGGACGATCTGCAAACCAGTCGCAACTATCTGTTACCAGCCGACGAGGCCGCGCGAGCAGGAGCGTGTATCGAACGGCTGTTGGACCTGTACGCGCGGGCCGACGTTGCCGCGCTCGACTATCAAGGCCGTAGCCAACGTGTGGTGCGGTGGCTGTTCGTGATTGCGGCCGTAGCGGTGGCTGCCCACGAAACGTATGCCCATGCCTGGCACGAGTGGTACGTGCTGGCCGCGTATCCGCTGTTATTGTGGTTCGGCTATCGCTGGTTTCGTTCGTCGCAACGGAGCGATTGGCAAGGCCGCTGGCTCGATCTGCGGGCCTTGGCCGAGACGCTGCGCGTGCAGGTGTTTTGGCAGTTGGCCGGTCGCACCGAGTGCACGGCCGATTTCTACTTGCGACATTTTCGCGGCGACTTGGATTGGATTCGTCACTCCATTCGGGCGATTTTCTTGGTCGCTGGCGGTCATGCGGTCGAGAAGTCTACCGCTACGAAGCAATCCGACGTGGTTCGCCAGGCAGAACGGCTGCGCACGGTGCGTAACTATTGGGTCGTCGACCAGTTGAACTACTTTGTGAAGAAAGCGCCGCTACACTATCAGTTCGAAGTCGCCTTCGAGACCGCATCCAAGTTGGCGTTCTTTCTTGCGATGGCGTTGAGTGTGTTGCATGTCGTATGGCATATCGTGACCGAGCACATGAGCCACGATTTGGTGCTGGCGACGTTCGGCTGCTTGGTGCTCGCGGCGTTCTTGGAAGAGTATGCCGATCTACAGACCTACGCGCTTACCGCTCGCAAGTTCGAGTGGATGGCCGAGTTATTCGACACGGCCGAGCAAAAGCTCACGCAACAATTGATGTGCGAATTCGATACCGCAGGCGATCAGCCCCAGCGATTGGCACTAGCTCAAGAGGTCCTGTTCGAGTTGGGTTGCGAAGCGTTGGCAGAAAACGCAGACTGGGTCGTTCAGCATCGCCATCGCCCGCCGACACTGCCCGGCGGCTAAACTTTTGAAGAAACGGGTTCGCGCATGTCGTCGTCATCACCGAACGCCAATTTACTTGCGGAAGTCAACCAGGCGCGATTGTGGTTCCGTGCGCGCAAGACCCGGCCGATTTGGGCTCGACTGCTCGCGGTGCCGCAAACGGTCAAGACACTCGAAGGCCCCGAGACCGTGCCGGCCGGCACGTATCTGTGCCGCGGCGAAGCGGGCGACATTTGGCCGCAAACGGCCGAGCGGTTGTTGACGAAGTACGTCGCCACGTCGACGTTGTCGGCCGATGGTTGGCAGCAATATCAGCCGCAGCCCGACGCACAAGGTGTCTGGGCCGCTCAAATCGGGCATCCGTTCACAGTCCACGCGGCGTGGGGCAAGCTCAACGGCAAGCCCGGCGACTTTTTGGTCAAAGATTTTAGTGACGGCGAGACGGAGTATCCGGCGGATGTGTGGGTCGTCGAGGAGAAGTTGTTCGCCGCGACGTATGAGCGAGGGTGAATGACAGTTATTTCGGAGCGTGGAAAGTCATTCTTCAGGCACCTTCAGCGGCGACGTCAGCTTGCGCTGTCTGGAAACGGCAAATATGGTGCGAGTTTGTCGAATCGCTGGTTCCGCTCACTTGCAATTCTCTACTCGAACTCTCGCAGCCTCTTGGGATGGCAAGCGTCCACTGGGCAGTAAACGGGACAGCATATTCACGCAAATCGCGGAACAACTGCAATCCAAAGAACGATAAAATGTTGAACAACAAGGCATTTGATGTCGTAGGCCCGGCATCCGAAGCCGAAGTCCAACGCCCGACACCGTCGGGTGCCATGTGAAAAATACGGTTGCTGTAAATCGAGTTATGTATGGTATGCAATCCATTGGAATGGGTGAAAAAATCGAGTAAAATCTGAGTGTTGCCTAGCAGGCTGATTGGTTTGCGATTCAATCGTAAGTCGCTGTGAACAATTAAGTTGCGGCGATCACCCTAGCCCCACGGATGCACATACTTGATGACCTTAGTAACCGAGGGTTACAGGTTCGAATCCTGTCGGGCGTACTTGTAAATTGTCGTCAGCACAAGATTTGCGACGGGTGGTCGGAACGTCGGTTTCAGTCGCCGCCTGGCTTTTCTCACAATTTCTCTCATCTTGTATCGAATCGGTCCTCATTACGGAACAGTTGCTCCATACTGAAGGCCGTTTCAACCGACTCTTTGCTTGCGACGTGCGAGCTCGGCGGCGAGTTGAGCGGCAAAGTCCCTGTGCTTACTGCCGACGCTTCAGCATGCTGGACTTGCAGGGGATTTGCCGGTTTTTCGATGTGGCCGTATCGATATGCGACTTCATGCGGCAGACTGACACGGATGCGTTGGAAGGTTCGATTGCTTTTCTGTCGCATTTACACAGCCGTTTCCTTGACGTAGCTCGTCTTCATCACGTTTTCACCGACTCTCGCATCCTGAGCGACCAATTCGTTCGCACGGCTGGAAGCGGGCGAAGTCGGCGACCAAGTCGTCAGCCACACCGGCCCGTGGCTGCTGCTCACGCCCGCACACCTTCGATCGGTAAGCGAATCGTGAACTCGGTCCCCTGACCGAGTTTGCTCGACACGTCGATCGTGCCGTTGTGCTTCTGCACGATGCCATAGGAGATCGACAGCCCGAGACCGGTTCCTTTGCCGATGCCCTTGGTGGTAAAGAACGGTGTGAAGAGTCGATTGAGATTCTCAGGCGCGATGCCAGCCCCGGTGTCCGCTACGCAGATGACGATGTGCGTGGCGGTCGCCTCGGTGTGTAGCGTGATGATGCCGCGTTCCGCAATCGCTTGAGCGGCGTTGACCAGCAAGTTCACAAAGACTTGGTTCAATTGCCCGGGATAGCAGCGGATGGCCGGTAGCGGCTGAAGATTCTTGACCACTTGCGCTTTGTACTTCAGTTCGTTCCAAACCACGCGCAACGTGGTTTCCAGGCAGTCGTTGATATCCGCCTCTTTGATGTCGGCCTCGTCCAGCCGCGCGAACGAGCGCAGATTCTGTACGATCTCTTTGACGCGATGCAGGCCATCGGTCGATTCGGACAACAAGCTTCCCACGTCCTGCCGGATGTAATCGACATCGTCCCGAGCGCGAGTGGCTTGAATTGCTGCGTGCTGCTGCTTCACGGCCTCGAGATCGCCTCGTTTGGCAGCCACGGTCAACGCTTCGTATTGGTCGAGCAGCGTGGTAAAGGTCGCAAAGTAGTCGGCAAGCGTGCTCAAATTGCTCGACACGAAGCCGATTGGATTGTTGATCTCATGGGCCACGCCCGCGGCCATCACGCCCAGTGATGCCATCTTCTCGCTTTGCACGAGTTGCGTTTCCATCTGCCGTCGCCCGGTAATATCGTGCACAAACGCGCTGAGGTTCCAATGCTCACCGACACGCACGGGAAAGGCCGACAGTTCAACCGGAAACTCACGGCCATCGCGGTGCAGCGCCAGGGCTTCGCGACGCACGGTCAAGTCGGCGGGCGTGGGCGAACGGGGAAACCCGGCAAGCGTGGCGCTGGCATAAGGACGCCCGGACTCGGGCATCAGCACCAGGATGCTTTGGCCGAGAATCTCGTGGTCTTCGTAGCCAAAAATCTGCGCGGCGGCCGCGTTCCAATGCACGATTAGCCCCTGTTCATCGACCGACACGAACGCTTCGGGCGCGGCCTCGATGACTTGTCGCGTGCGCTGTTCAGCTTCGCGGAGTGATCGACGAGCTTCTTTCAAGGCTTGATCGGATCGCAAACGGGCCACGACCCGATGGACCGTGTCGGCCAAGTTCACGGCCAAGCCGGCATCTTTGATCAAATAGTCGAGTGCGCCGCGCTTCATCATGTCGACAGCAATCTGCTCGCTGCCCCGCGCGGTGGTGACGACGAAGGGGATCTTGCGATTGTCGGCCTCGAGCCAATCGATCAGGTCGACCCCCTCGCCATCGGGCAGTCGATAGTCAAGCACGATCAACTCGGGAGTATGGTCGGCAAGCCATTCGCGTGCCTGACTTAACGAATCCGCCGCGCGTGTGTCAAAACCTGCCGCACCGAGTGAATCCTGAATAATCATCGACTGCATCGGACTGTCTTCGACGACTAAGATCGGCGCGCGCGTCGGTGCAGCATCAGCGTCCAAGGTGCAAGTATTCTTGGGAACCGTTTGCGCAATCGGCCCGGGAGCGTCGAGTGTGGCGTGACTCATGGTTGTGTTCCAGGGGTGACAGGTTCAGAACGACTGCCAGCGTTACTTTCCGCCAAGTGAGCGACGACCGACACGAGTTGCTCGTTCTCGAACGGCTTTGCCAAGGCGCGATCAGCGCCCAAACGGAGAGCATCGTGCAGTTCGCGATCGGACAGGGCTGACAAGACCAGTATGCGCACTTGATCCAGGTCGGACGTTCCTCGCAGGAAGGCAAGCACGTCGTAGCCCGAGAGTCCGGGGATACGCAAGTCAAGCGTGACGACATGCGGTCGCCAAGTCCCCAACAACGTTCCGGCACGAAAGCCATCCGCCGCGTGCTTTGTCTCGAAGCCGGCGCGTTGCAGCGGGCGTTCGATAGCTCGGGCCATATGATGTTCGTCTTCGACAATTAAGACGCGCGGTGCCATCTTCGGCGCTCTCAGCTCAGCCGGAATGGGCATCTCGTGAAGTGCGAGAAACTCAAGAAAATCCTCGACCTTCACGCGGTGATCGCCACGTCCCGGCAACTTGTGAGCCCGCAATGTACCGCGCTCGATCCACCGCAAAACTGTGCGAAAACTCACGCCGCAGTACCGAGCCAACTCGCCAGTCGTGTACATCGCTTTGCGCTGCATGATGACGTCCTCGGATGACACTTCGATGCGGAACTTGATGATCGATGAACTTTGCTAATCTGGATGAAAATGCTTTTGACGCTCGTCGCTGCAATCACGGTTGGGCATTGTTCACTGCGGGACGAAAGACATACGCCCGATCGACGATTGGCTCCGACTGCTGAAACGCCTTCACTCGCGACAGATGTTCAGCGTTCATCACGCAGTTCTTGGGCAACAGCAAGACGCCGCGGCTCGTCCGAAGCTCACGCGACAGCATCATTCCAACCCGCAAATCGCGCAGGCGAATTTCGATCTCGGCTCCTTGCTGGATCGAGTCGGCTTCGGTGCTCACATATCGCTGCAGGGCTTCCATCACCACGGGATCGAATCGCCCCGGCGCGAGTTGTTCGACGACATGCAGCGCTTGAGCCGGCGTGACGTTCTCGAAATGCTCGCGCGAATTGAGAATGTTGTCGTACGCACTAGCGACGGCGATGATCCGCGATCCGAGCGGAATTTGATCGCCGACCAGTCGATCGGGATAGCCGCGACCATCGAGCCGCTCGTGATGATGCCGCACCAACGTCGCAGCCATCGCCAAGTTCGGCACCATCCGCACGATCCCGTCGCCGCGCGCGGGATGCAGTTCCATCACAGCGCGTTCCTGCGCCGTGAGCGCCGCGTCACGCTTGCGCGCGATCTCGGCCGGAATGCCAATCTTGCCGATGTCGTGGAGTATCGCCGCGATTTCGAGTTGGACGAGATCGCCGCCCGAGATATTCAGCAGTGCCGCGAGTCGTCGACAAATACCGGCTACACGTTGCCCGTGACTGCCAATCACTTTGCTGTGCATTTCGGTCAACTCGGCCAGCACGCGGATCGAGCCAAGCAGGCTATTGCGCAGATCGGTATTGAGGCGATTGATGTCGGCCGTGCGCTCCTCGACCCGTTGCTCAAGCGTCGCGTTGAGCTGCAACAACTCCTCGTTCTGCTGGCGCGTCAGTTCTTGCAGCCGCCGGTTCTCGCGCACCAGCGCAAACTGCTCCAGCCCTTGGGTAACGACACAACGCAGGTCGTCGTCATTCCACGGCTTGGTCAGATACCGCGAAACTCCGGCTCGATTGATGGCGTCCATCGCCAGGTTGATATCGGCGTAGCCGGTAAGAATAACGCGCACCGTATCGGGCGACGTGTGACTGATTTGCTCCAGGAACTGAGCGCCGCTCATTTCGGGCATGCGTTGATCCGAGACGATCACGGCGAACTCGTCGGCGTGGGTCATTTCCAATCCGCGCATCGGCGAGTCGGATGTGACAATGTCGGCCTCGACGCGCCGCAACGCGCGGGCACAAGCGGAAAGCACGCCGGTTTCGTCATCGACGACCAAGACCTTGGGGCGTGACATGCGTGGAACTCCGGGTGTAAGCGATCTACAACATGGCGCAGATCTGTGCGTTAACGTGGCTCGACGCGGATTCGTAACTCCACGGTTCAAACATCACGAGACAACCGCGATCGAACTGAGCACCGGTCAAACCGACGACCGTCGCTCGGACGGGTACTTCGGCGAGCCGGGTGACATGCGACCGCGACGAGCCTTCACCTCGATTCACCTCGTCGATCAGCCGACTGATGCCAACCGGCAGCGCGACGTGCATGTCGCTGCCGAGTAGGTTGTGCGCCAAGTCGGGAAACCTCGTGCGCACCGCTTCGTTGGCCATTACGATGCGGCCATCGACATCGACGCCCAACAGCGGAACCGGCAGCAGCATCAAGGCGGCCTGCCAGAACTCGAGTGCTCGACTCCGTTCGGCCAGCAAATGCCCAAGCAACTCCGCGACGTCGCTGGCGTCGCCATCGACATGCGATGCTTGGGCGACCAACATCTGTTGGCGTTCCATCTCGTGATGGCGCTCGACGCATTCGCGGATCGTTTGCCGCAGTTGGTCGTCGTTCCACGGCTTGGTCAAGAACTTGTAGATGCTGCCACGATTCACGGCATCGACAATCGCGCCGGCGTCGGCATAGCCCGAGAGCACAACTCTCACCGTGTGCGGGAACCGTTCAGCAACGCGCTCAAGAAACTCGGTGCCGGTCATGTCGGGCATACGCTGGTCGGAAACGATGACTTGTGCGGGCGAATTCTCCAGTTGCTCGAGCGCTTCGGCTCCGCCATGAGCAATACGAAGGTGATAAGGCTCGTTGCGCAACAAGCGGCGTAGCGAGCGGAGGATGTAAGGGTCGTCATCGACCCACAGAACGGTGGACTCGCTCATGACGTCACCCCTGTGCGCGGCAAGCGAATAATAAAGGTCGAGCCGACACCGACCTGGCTTTCGACGGTGATGGTGCCGTGATGTTTCTGCACAATCCCGTACGCGATCGAGAGTCCCAGGCCGGTCCCTTTGCCGATCGGCTTGGTGGTGAAGAACGGCTGAAACAGTTTAGGGATATTCTCGGGCGGAATGCCTTGGCCCGTGTCGCCGATTTTGACCACGATGTCGTCGTCGGTGGCGTACGTCTCGACGGTGATTTCACCGCGTTCGGGAATCGCTTGGGCGGCATTGACAAGCAGATTCATGAGCACTTGGTTCAACTGACCGGCGTAACAACGCAGCGTCGGCAAAGGATCGAGCCGCTTGTGCAGCTGACATTTGTACTTCAACTCGTTCCACACCATCTTCAAGGTCGCTTCGATACCGTCGTTCAAATCGGCTAACCGCACGTCGGCCTCGTCGAGCCGAGCAAAGGTGCGCAGGTTCTGCACAATTTCTTTAACGCGGTGCAAGCCATCGCTCGACTCGGCGAGCAGTTGATCGATATCGTCGGCAATTGCGTCGGGTTGCTCGCGCTTCCGCAGTTGTTCGATACGGACACCAATCTTTGCCGCTTCTGCCGCGTCGCCGCTGATCGTCGCTCGTTGCCAGTTGCGGTACTCGTCGTAAAGCGTGGTGAATACCCGCACATACTCGGCGAGTGTGTTGAGATTGCTCATTACGAACCCGATCGGGTTGTTGATCTCGTGGGCTACGCCAGCGGCCAACACACCCAGCGAGGCCATTTTCTCCGACTGTACGAGCTGTGCCTGAGCCTCCTGTAAACTGGCGAATTGATTCTTGAGAGCGAGGTTGGTCTCGTACAACTCGCGCGCTTTGTCTTCGAGCAGTTGCTCTGCCTGGCGACGAATGAGCTTCTCGCGTGCCAAAGCACGTTCGAGCGCGTCATAGGAAGCCGTGGTGTCGGCAAGGGCGGTCATGATGCTCGTACCTAGCGAAGGTCGTTATTGAAGCCCGGTCTCACACGCTGGCCACTGGCTCGGCTGCGAAACACATTTCCA
>JAEUIL010000048.1 GCA_016794255.1 Planctomycetaceae bacterium
GAAAGGTACGGACCGCGCGATGGATGCTCGAACGACCGATCACGTACCAACTGCGGCGACTGAATAACAGCTGATACGGATTCAGTTTGGTGTTGAGCACCTCGCGATCGGTAAAGCTGTCGTAACGAATCCGCACACTGCGATGCGACGCGCAGGCGTTGATCAAGTCGCGATAGTAATCGACCTGGCTCGCCAGTTCGCTGCGCGGTTCGGGTCGAATGCGGATCAAGCCGCTCGTGTCGTGCAGGTACGCGCGGAGTGTGTTCGGCAGGCTGCTTTCAATCTTGAGTGCAGCACGCTTGGCCGGGGCGAGAAACGGGAGCGCGTCTTCGCCCCCCAGTTCGCGACATAACAGCAATAGCGACAACGCTTCGTCGGCGGCGAAGCTCGTCGGCGGCAGCAACACGTCGGGCACGATGCGGTGCTGTTCACGCTCGGCATCGTAGCGGAGCGGTACCCCCGCCATGCGCAATTCTTCGAGGTCGCGAAAGATCGTGCGACGGCTAACGCGCAGCTCGGTCGACAGTTGCAGGGTGTTGTACCCGCGACCGCTTTGCAGTAACACGATCAGTTCCAGCAGGCGCCGGAGACGCGATTTCTTCATAGTTCATCACAGGTGCACGCATCACGGGCGAGCGCGACTCGCTGACCGGCTCGGCCAGGTCGAGCGTCCGAGCATCACGCGACGCCGATCGCACCGGCTCGGCTGCCGGCGCGGGGATCACTTCTTCGCTGGGCAAATCACCCGGCGTGGTCGTCGCCGGTTCGAGCGTCGGCTCGCCGAGTTGCGGCAAGAAGTTGCTCGATCCATTCTGATCCACCGGCCCACGAATGTAAGGGTTAGGCCGCGAGAATCCGTAATCAATCATCCAACCGGCATCGCGTTCTTGCGCCCGACGATAGGCATCGAAGTACGCCTTGTCAGCCCACGGGCCCTCGGCAAGCGTCACGCCGTTGTATTCCAACAACGAGCCTTTGCGATAGTGAACACCGGCGATGGCCACATTGTAACGACCGACCGCACTGTAGAAAGCGGTCTCGGCCTCAACCTGACGACGTTGGGCTTGGAACAGCAGGTCAAAGTTGCGGCCTTCTTGGCTGGCATCCAAACCACCAGCGATCCGCGTCTCGAGCACTTCGATCTCGGCATTGGAAGCGATCAACCGATTTAGATTGGTTTGCATCGCGGCATATTCACGATCGAGATTTCGAATTGCCTCAGATAGTTGGTGTGAAAACTCCAGTTCCATTTCTTGGAGCACCGCACGATCGCGAGCCAAGTTGAGTTCTTGGTTCCGGACGCCCGCCATTTCGCGACGGAAGCCGATGGGCATCGAGAACTGAGCACCCATCTGCCATTCTTGGTAATCACCTTGAGTGAGGGTTTGGTAGGCGGAGTTGAACCGCGAGATTGGATTAGCGCCGCGGTTGGGGCCAGGACGAGCAACCGTGTCTTCACGCTGTCCGTCAAGAAGACTTTCACCGAATCCACGCCAACGATAGAGGCCCACGAGATCGAGTCTTGGAAGGAGAAAGTTCTTGGCCGCAATGAGCCGCATTTCCTCGGCCTTTACACGATACTTTTGTTGCCGCAACTCGATCTGTCGAGCAAGCATTTCTTGATGCACGCTATGCCAATCGAACGCGACACGTGCTGTCGTCGGCTCGTCCGAGGGGCGAATCAAGCGGCCATCCGTCGAAGCAATACCCATCAGATATCGCAGGTTGTTCTCGGCAGTGAACAGTTCACTGAGCGCGTCTTCCATCTGCGTGCGGAAAAAGAAGTATTGCTCGCGAGAGCGTGGCTCGGCGTACAACGGATCATCCGGACGAATGCTCCTCCACACCACAAGCGCGGCATCGCGACCTTTCTTCTTCGACTCTAGGTCTCGGTACAAGAAGCTAAGCCGCCAGTATGCTTGTTCCACGTCGCTAACGATGTTGCGCACGTTCGATTCAAGGTCGGCCAGCGCGACATCATGCGTTAACCGTGCGATGACCACACCGTTGTAGAAGCCAGGAATCGAATTCGGACCAGCAATCTGGTTGAACTGAACACCCGCCCCTTGCAGCAACGGATGACGGAACTCGGTTTCGATATCGGCGGTGTAGGCACCGGTGAAAAGATTGCTTTGATTGTTGTTGAGTTCGTAATTGTTATGGTTACGTACGAACACCTGACCGCCGGAACCGGTCCGCTTGCTGAGTTCAACTGTTTGCTGGGCCAGATCTTGTTGAAAGACCGATTGTTGTAAATCGGGAATAAAGAAGTTCTGCGGCCGATCGTTCTTCTGCCAGAAAATGCTGGTTGCCAACTGGGCGTCAAACGCGGCGAGGGTCGCTTCGGTACCGAACCGCGGATCGGTTTCGATAATCGACGGCGCGTAGGTCGTTTGCACGCCCTCGGCACCGGCGCGCGTCAGACCGGTTTGCACCGCACCGGCCCGTTGACCCGACGAAATCGGAAAGGCTCCCAAGCCGCCCACCGTCCGCACGACTTTGCTGTTCGCCAGGGCCGTTTGCACCGCCTCTTGCAGCGATACTTCCCAGATTTCGCGTTCTGCAGCGTTGCGCAGCGTGAGGGGTTCGTCGGCGTATTCGACGTCGCCAATGCGGTCGGTCTCGACGTCAGGCTCGTCGAGCCTCGTCGCTGGGCCCTCGTAATGCGACAGATCGCCGTCGTCGCCAAAATAGAACGGTCGCGTAGGCATGCAGCCCGTGACGACCAGCGCCACGCTGCACATCTGCCAACCGATTAAACGAGCCAACCTGTTCATGGACACATTCCTGCGGGTGGGGAATCGATCCGGTCAATGCGCAGCCATCCGACAACC
>JAEUIL010000114.1 GCA_016794255.1 Planctomycetaceae bacterium
AGGGGCGATTGTGGTCGATGCGGTGGCGATGCCCGTCGAGTGGATCGTGATTGGCGAGCATAGCGCGTCGCGGCACGAGTGGCAGTCGCGGCTCGATCCGGCAGTGCGCGAGGCGATCGATCGCGGCACGACGCAAGTGATCGACGAGACCGAACTGTGGCAACGGCTGGGGATGGTCGACGGCCAGGCCGAGGTTCAACGCCACTACACGCCCCGCATGTTGGCCGAGTTGCTGCATGTACCGCCCAGCCGACTGCGCATGTGGCGTAAGCACGAACTGATCGTCGCCGCGCGCGAAGTGCATCGGTTGGCGTATTTTGATTTCCAAGCGGTCGTCGCCGTGCGGCAGCTCAAGGAACTGACCGCGGCCGGTATTCCCACCAAGACGATCAAGGCGGGGCTGCAACGCATCCGCCGTTGGTTGCCGCACGTAACGCGGCCTTTGGCTGAGCTGTCGTTCGTCGCGGCCGAGGGAGAGCTGATGCTCCGCTGGGGTGCGGCACTCGTCGATCCCGACGGTCAACATCGGTTCGACTTCGAGACATTCGCCCCGCAACCGCGTCTGGCGGTCGAGACGTTGACGGCACCACCCGCGCCGGTGACGGTGGAAGAGTGGCTCGACGTGAGCGCCGATCTGGAAGAGTCGGGCGATCTGGACGGGGCGGTCGAGGCGTGCCGTGCCGCGCTCACTGTTGCCGGCCCGCACCCCGAAGTGAACTTTCAGCTGGCCGAGTTGCTGTATCGGCTCGACGATCGCACCGCGGCCCGCGAACGCTATTACATGGCCGTGGAGTTGGACGAGAATTTTGTCGAAGCCCGGGCCAATCTCGGCTGCGTGCTCGCCGAGTTGGGACAAAGCGAGTTGGCCGTGGCCGCGTTTCAAGGGGCGCTCGCCTTTCACGCCGACTACCCCGACGTACACTATCATCTGGCCCGGGCGCTCGACGATCTCGAACGAACCGCCGAGTCGCTGCAGCATTGGCAACGCTTCGTCGAGCTCGCGCCCGATAGCCCTTGGGCCGAGATCGCGCGGCGCCGCTTGGGCATCGCTCCGCCGCAATAAACCGCCAAGCCCGGCTTGGATTCCGAACTCGATTTTTCCATCACGATTTGGTGCTTCATGGCGAACAAGTATCTGACCGCTCCCGAGCCAATCACGACGATGCCGCCGGGGATCCCGTACATCGTCGGCAACGAAGCGGCCGAGCGGTTCAGCTATTACGGCATGGTCGCGATCCTGACGGTCTTCATGACCAAGCATCTGCTCAACGCCGACGGGCAGCCCGACTATATGTCCGAGCCCGAAGCGCGCGAGATGCTGCACAGCTTCAAGTTTCTCAACTACTTCTTTCCCATCATCGGTGCGCTACTCGCCGATTCGATCTTGGGCAAGTATCGCACGATCATTTGGCTGTCGCTCGGCTACTGCTTCGGACATCTCGTGCTGGGGCTCGATCACACCCGCTGGGGACTCGGTTGGGGCCTGCTGCTCATTGCGATCGGCTCGGGCGGTATCAAGCCGTGTGTCTCGGCCCATGTCGGCGATCAATTCGGCCCGTCGAACGCGCATCTTATCGAGCGCGTGTTTGGTTGGTTCTATTTTGCGATCAACTTCGGCTCGATGTTCTCGACGTTGCTCACGCCGTGGCTGCTCGAAGACCCGCGCTTTGGACCCAAATGGGCGTTTGGTGTGCCGGGCGTGTTGATGGCCCTGGCGACATTCGTGTTTTGGCTCGGTCGCAATCGCTTCGTCCACGTGCCGCCGGGCGGGATGCGTTTTGTCCGCGAGGTGTTCGGGCCCGAGGGCTTTCGCACGGTGATGCGGCTGATCGGGCTGTTCTCGTTCATGGTTGTCTTTTGGGCGTTATACGATCAAACCCACGGCGCGTGGGTCTTGCAGGCCGACAAGATGGATCGGCATTTGTCGCTCGGGTTCATCGATCTCACGCCGAACGCCGCTCAGTTCCAGGCGATCAATCCGGTGTTGGTGCTGCTGTTTATCCCGCTGTTTTCGTTCTTGATTTACCCGGCGGTGAGCAAGTATCTGTTCGAGTTCACGCCGCTGCGTCGTGTCGGCGTGGGGTTGTTTCTGATGGTGGCCGCGTATTGCATTCCGTACTGGATCGAACGTCAGATCGAGGCCGGCCTGACGCCACATATCAATTGGCAACTGCTAGCCTATGTCGTGCTCACGGCGTCGGAGGTGCTCGTCTCGATCACGATGCTCGAGTTCTCGTACACGCAGGCGCTCAAGACGATGAAGTCGGTCGTGATGGCGCTCAATCTGTTGAGCGTGGCCTTCGCAAATCTGTTCGTCGCGCTGGTGAACAAATACATCAAAGGGGCCGACGGGCAGAGCCTGCTCGAAGGTTCGCGGTATTATTTGTTCTTCACGGCGATCATGCTCGTCGCGTCGATTTTGTTCGTGATCTACGCGAGTTTCTACCGCGGTCAAACTTACATCCAAGACAGCGCCCCCCAGGCATAACGGATCGTCGGACACGCATCCCCCGCTTCTCGACTAACCACCGCTACGCGGTCGAATCTTCGCTTGCGGTTTCGCGCCAACACGTCCAGGCACGCGAGACGCGTGCTCTCGACCTTCGTTTTCAACTCTCGTCGCAACCTGTTGATGAACAACCGTTTGCGAAAGGGTTGATTTCGGGCCGAGTGTAACTGCGTCAATCAGTGTGCCAATCGAGCCGCTGGAGACATCAACTGTCACGAGCGTACCGGTTCGGCGTCGCCTCCTCAATTAGGGTGACTAGAAACAGAAACATCACCGCTGGTCCGCCCAGCGGTGCCGAGGAAGTCGACGCCGTTCATTTGGCGCTTCGACTCCTCATCGTGCAAGTGGAAATAATGGCGGACCATGTCGCTGTCGGCGTGGCCGACCCACTCCATCACCACACGTTCGGGCACATGATTGGCGGCACAAGCGCTGATGAAGTAGTGGCGAAAACTGTGCAACCGTCCGTCGAGAAAGCTCTTGCCGTTGGTCGCCGACTTGAATCGATCAGCGAGCGGTGTGAGCACCTCGCGCACGAGGATCCGACGAACCTTGTCGGGATGCAGTCGCTTTCCCCGCGGGCCGTGAAACACGTAAGCGTCGATGTGAAGGAGCCGGCGCAATACTACCAACAGGTCCGCATGGATCGGAAACCGCCGGCTGCGTCCATTCTTGAGCGTGCGACGTTCCGCCGCAGGCATCTTATGTCCGGTTTCGTCGGTTAACGTGATCTGGCGATTGTCGAAATCAATGTCGGCCCACTTGAGACCCGCCAGCTCGCCGATACGCATGCCGGTACAGGCCAAGCCGACAATCACGTCACCCAGCCAGCCTAACGTGGGGTTAGCCCGGCAAAGATCGATCATGGCCTGCACTTCGACCGGCCGATAGCAATAAGCTCGTTCGCCTTCGACTCGGTGGAGTTTGAGCTTGATCGGTTCGTGACCTTCGACATAGCCCGCCGCGGCGAGCCAGTTCACGCACTGTCGAATCAAAACCAACTCGCTCAGCACGGTCTTCTCGGCATAGTGTTGCTGTTCGAGCCACCCTGCGTAGGCTGTCAAGCAATCGGCGTCAACTTGATTGTAGTTGCCGATGCCGCGCAGACGGGCAAACTTCTCGAACTTGTTAAAGATCGGCCCGTAACGACGAAAGGTCGACCGGCGGACACCACCCATCATCTGCGGGCGCAGGAGGTGGCCTTCGTACAGACGACGTCCTTCAGTGAGCGTAACGCCAGGCCCCGGATCGCGTTTGACCTCGGTCGACTTGATGATGCCAAACTTGACCGCCTGTGCTTGATCGAGTTGGTGGACTAGTTTCATGGCCTCGGCTTTATCGAGGGTACCGAGCGAGTGGCGACCAACGTTGGTCGGGTTGGTGCGCCCGTCGGCGTACCAAGTGTCATTGCGGCGCGTGAGTCGCCAGCTGAAGAACTGGCAACGAACGAGCGGGTTTTTTGAGGGTTTAGGCATATAAATCACAACAATGTTTGTGGGTGGATGGTTACGGCCGCTGGTTAGCGACCATCTCGATCATCGAGTCGTTTCTTCCACAGCGGAGTGGGCCCCTTGCGACGGTCGGGGGATTGGTGAGGCGTCTCGGTTACCGGAATTGGTGGCATGGTCGGCGAACCGCCGGCCTCGATCGCATCGATCGGGAACAGGACGCGACTTCGCTTGCCGCCCGGTTGATAGAACGGGATCTGGCCGGCGTTTTTGAGACGAGTGATGGTCGACACGGACAAGCCAGATTGCTGGCTTAGTTCCTTGATGTCGACAAAGCGTGGTGATGTGCGGTCCTGCGACATGACGACGATCCCGATCCGTGCGACCTCGTGAAATATCCTCGTGTCGCGTAACCCGGTTGGGGACGCGACTCGCTGACGATTTCACGATTCTCAGGCTCAAGGTGGTTCCCGATCGAGTTCAGTGAGCAGGGAAGCTGACTGAACTCAATCTCAGAAGCCCGGTTCGAGATTGGGTCTCTCTGCCCGGAGGGGGCTGAAGTGACGTGCAAGCCGTCGTAGTCCAAAAGTCTAGCCGTTTCCGAGGCCGCCGTGCCGCTTTCGCAGAATGTCCAGGATGCTCACCGGCGGTTGGGCTTGTTCGACCGGCGGCGATGCCGTGAGGGTCAGGCGGGGAGCTTCGACCTTGGGAGGCAACTTCTTAGCAAGGTTGAAGTAGGTTGCCCGGCAGCCGTGACCGTCCGAACCAAACGCCGCCACACGGTCCTCCTCGCTCGCAAACGCTGAATTGGCCTTCAACTGAGCGACCACCAAGAGCTTGCCCTTGATGATGATTCGTCCGAGAGTGCTTTCGCGCCAGGCAAGACCGCCACGCTTGAGTTCGGCTGCCGCGATATAGTGTCGGAACGAAGGCCGTTCGATCAGCGACAAATGATCGGCCAGAAAGTCGAACACTTCTTGGTCCCAAAACCACTCCGCCACCATGGTATGCACGTCGAGGGCTGTCGGAGCGAAATGGATCAGATGGCCGCGATCCTCCAGCGCCGCGATATCGGCGGTGGCGCTTTGCCAGTCGTTGGCCACAATCGCAACCTTGCTGACCGTGTCGAACTGGCGTGGAATATCATCCTTCTCCAGCTGATTAGTAGCCGAGTTCCACGAAACCGTCTTCGTCGTGTCCGTTTGACAGAGCGACTTCAGCAACCGAATTGCATCGCGGTCACGATAAAGTTCGTCCACGTCGTCGATCAGTACGGGCTGGCCACGATGCTCGTACAGTCGTCGGTACATGTCGAAAGCAGTCGTGCGACCCTCGATCAGGCAGACATTACTGCCGAGCACACGCTTGAGAATTTGACTCTTTCCCAGCCCTGGATCCCCGGTCACGATCAAGAGATTGAGGTGACCGTTCGCGAAGGCGGTGGCGAACTTGCTGAACTCACGGTACTAATTGACAATCAAAGGCAAACGACGTGACGATTTAAGCTTGGACACGAGCGCGATCCTCCGGCCAGCGATCAAGAACATACGCGAAAGCGAGCAGGCCATCCTGTATGGGACGCCTGCACGATCGGCGTATGGTTGCCCGTGAATCTGGCTGCGATCGAGTTCAGTCAGCATGGAAGCCGACTGAACTCAATCGTGCACTCCACCCAAAGGACCGGGGTGCGGCGTGGGCGAGGCGGCTGAACCGCTGAAATCTTGAGCTTTGGCCGCACTTCGTCTACGTCGAGGATCAACCAAACGGTTCCCAGCCGGTGCCGATCGATCGTTCAAGCCAATCTGTGCCAAGCCGCTTACGTAGCTCGATGAGATCGACATGAAGCCGGCGTTCGCTAGTTCCCATAAACTCGGCTAGAGCCTCCTTGACGTGCGTCACTTGCCGACGAAACGCTGCTACGTGACGATGGTGCAGAATTCGCCAGTAGTGCTGCAACTCCCAGTAGCGTTCGAAAGGGTCGAGCGCATGTCGTGCCGTGTTGTCGCTGGCAATGGCTTGCATCCATTCAGTCAGGTGATCCGTGGAATCCGTATTGTGCAGGGCGTTGACTAACAAACTTCGCAGTTCGTCACGACTCGGAATCGGAAAAGTATCCGGGATGCAAAAAACGCCACCGGCTCGCGCCAGTTGTTGTAAGGTCGACTGCGGCACTCGGCCGGCCATCGAGGGTTGCAAGGGGATCGGCAGATATGGGCCCGCCAGGCCTCTCAGTCGCCACCGGTGAAAGAATGGCTCGAACGCGGCATTGAAAGACGACCATTCACTACGAGCCGTTTCGTTGTCTGGTACTTCATGCGGCGGAACTGGCTGTCCAAGCGAGCTTGTGCCCCAGAGGGCAACATCCGACTGCCAATCCCTCAACAGTGAGTCGTGCTCGTCTAAGAACGTGCGATTGGTGAGCAACCACCCAAGGTAAGCTCGTGTCACCCGGGCTATATTCTCCAGCGGCCGCCGTGAGTTTCTCAAAGCAAGATCGATTGCCGCTTGGTTCACTTTCCATTCCGGCACGTCTACTGCGGAGATCGTTAGAGACGGCGGCGATCGCAGATTAAAACAAGTCAAGCTTCGACCTCGCCAGAACCCCACGGATGACGAATGATCGCCGCACATTCGGCCGAGAGACTCCTCTAGGCTTACCAACTCAGGATCAAACCGATCACTTCCAACCGACTCTTTCACTCGGCTCCAGAGTTCCGCAGGAAGCGTGTAGAAGTATCGATCCTGGACCAATGAGTGCCGTAGGTGGTCGCTCGAAGCCGTCATGTTGTTGAATCGCGGATTGAGGGCGAGAATCGGTTGATTAGGTTCCGATTCAAGCCCAGTTACTCCACTGGTGTCAAAGCGTATCACGGCGTTGTCTGGCAAGTTGAACAGTGCTCGCAGATCGGCGTCAGGAGCGACGATCACAGGACGGTCGGAACTCGGCGAATCATTGCTCATGGTCTTTCTCCCGCGCGCAACTATTCCGTGATAGGCGGCGAACGTCAAAAACGTGGTCAAGATCGGTGCATGAACTTGATCGACTACGGTTCGTCGCCTGGTAGACACCAGGCGACGAACCAACAGGCTCGGGATCTCTGGTCAAGAGCTAAACCGGACGCAAACTCGATTACGGCCGACGACACCGACAAGGGCGGGGACAAACGCAACCGCGGCCCCGGTGCCCCGAGCCCGTGTGTCGTCCGCCGAACAACCACATCACGATCCCACCGACAATGATCAGAGCAAACAACGTTCCCATTTTACGGTTCTCCTTGGTTCAAAGACGAGTCTAGTTTTTGACAAGAGCTGCCGACTCACCGTGAAAGGCGAGCCAATTGGCGTGAAGTTCGCCGCGGATTTGGCTGATTCGAGCGAGGGACAAACCAAACTGCGCCGCAGTTTCTGTCGTGGTGTGACCCAACGCGAGGAACTTGGCCACCCGGCGATCTCGCTTGGGCAAACCACGCAACCAGTCGCTGAAATCGATGCGCATAGCGACCTGATCCGGCACGGGCGTTCGCCGTCGATCGGCCAGAGCCGCGGCGAGCAGTTCGTCTTCGGCAATAGCACCGAAGTGCACCACATTGATCCCGCGCCGGGACCACAGCAGCGGATCAAAGACATCGCGAGAATTGATCGACGTGCCGGCTCGACGTCCCGAGCGATACTGAGCAATCGCGAACCGCGCCAGCGGCGTCGGATAGGCGATGCTCTCTTTGTCGAGTTCAACCAGCCGACGATACGCGGTGCAGACCTTGGCCAGCACATCGGCCACGGCCTCTTCACGTTCCTGAAACCGCAGTCGTCGAAAGGCCCGTTTTGCCAGCGAGCGAACCTTGGGTAAAAGCTTGGCACAACGACGTTGCCAACCTCGACGACACACGGGCTTTTCTGAAGCAATCGCGATCATAGGGCGACCTCCGAGAATGCGACCGCCCTCGCAGGGCGGTCATGTTGAGAAACACAACCGCCCCGCACCACGCGAGGCAGAACAAGAAATAAATCAGCAAGCCGATCGCGATCGGCTTGCTTCACCTCGCGCAAAAACAAAGCCCCGGATCAAGCAGGGGCAGCTGCCTGATCCGGGGCTGAGAAGACGCTTCGACTCGCCAATCGTGGCAAGCTAATAGCTAGGATGTCTCCGCGTTATATGCCACGTTTTTGCCGGTTATTTAGGGCAATGCTCGGGCGGGACGACGCCGATACGCCACATGGCGTGATCGTCGTTGTCGCCAAGCCTGTTTCTGACCGACACGCGACAGTCGGTATTCGCTGTGAGACGCCTCTAGGTTGCACACACCAACTCAATCGCCGCATCCTCGATCGCGTGGCTTGCGAAACGGATCGAATCGTCGAACGTGTGCTCCGGTTCAGGCAGACTCACCTGCCTGAACCGGAGCCGAATCGACGTGGTTACTCGCCAATATCGGCGATCAAATAGCTAGGATTGCCCAAGTATCATGCCACGATTCTTACGACTATTTAGGCCGGCATCCGACTGGGTTGAGTCAGATGAGTCCTACCGATGTCGTCGTTGGTTAACGAGACGTGAAGCTCTTGCGGTATGTTCAAGCGAACGTTCGGCAGGAGCATAATACTTAAGCCAGCACCACTGTAGATGCCACCGAATCAGCCGCTATTTGGTTCGTCGACGGCGCAGGCGAGACCTTCACCGCCGATCGCAATAGACATGCGTGTCATTCAACGCCAATCCACTGGCCCCACGTCCCAACTCCGCCAAGTCGCCGTCGAAGCCGCAGTGACAAACGGCACAAGACGTCGCGATACTGCGACCAACGACCGCAACCGAGACCGACCACGCGATCCAGGTATCGTCGACATCTTCTGAAGAGAGCAACGACGATACCTGGATTGCATGATCTTGGCGTAAATGCGGCAATGATCGTTAGCTGCGTCAGAACTTAATTCGAGTTTCGCACTTGTTGACCACAAAGATTTCACTTCGGCAACAAGGCTACGGTGACCGAGTTTCGCACGACGCTGGAGCAACTGAAACTGCAGTACTGTGTGGGGATCGATTCGACGTTGAAAGTGATC
>JAEUIL010000162.1 GCA_016794255.1 Planctomycetaceae bacterium
AACGCGAGCCGGCGACCCAAGGCATACAAGAGGCCAGGGGTCGGGAAGCGCAGCGGACCGAGCCCCTGGCACCCCCAAGCCGAACCTGGTCAACGAGTTAGCGAAACACCCCGGATATACCGCGCCTGTACCGGCCCGGAATAGGGTCGGTACACCCAGCGGTACACGACGCCGGACGGCGCGCGGGAAGTCATTATGCATCGCCGACCTCCTTGGCCTTCACCAGCGCGGCCGGATCGCCGACGCACGGGTAGTAGATCGGCGCAACGAATAGAGTCTCGGGCTGCAAATCTTCGACGGCCGCGAAACGCCATAGTGACGCGCCGGGCTTGTCAGCGAGCGCCTTGCGGAGCGCATCGCGGCGGCGAGCATTTGGCGCGACCATCAGCACCGTGAAGTTATCGACGGTCGCTTCGGGAAAGTGTCGGCGATGCAAACCACGCTCTGCCATGACGGCGTAGCCTTGGGTCTTGCTGGCGGCGATCTGGTACACGCCGCTGGTCGCGCGATCTTGCTCCAAATAGAAAACTTTGCTGTGACCGCGCAGGCTCAGCAAGAACGCCGCATCAGGCGCACAAACCAACCGCGGATTCTCCCGCAAGAGCGTGTAGACCCGATAGCGTCGCTCGGGTGCGGTTTCGTCTTTGTTGACGACATCCCACTCGTTGAGCCAACCGTCGATTCTGGTCTCGGGATGCTTGGCGACTGCTTCATCGAGAGCGATGTGCGTTTCGCTGACCGCCAACCAATGCAGAATATGGTGCGGAATCGGTGCGGCCGTGGGTGTTGTGAGATAACGTTCGTCGCCGGTCTGCTCGGCCAGCAGTTCACAACCTTGCCGTGACGGATAGTAGACCGGCGCCGGTGCTCCGGCGGCCGGATGGCAAACGAGCATCTGCTGTCGATTGAGCAGGTGGGCATCGACGAGCGTTTGCAAGCGACGGCGCGTTACGCGGCCGTTGGGATCGCCCGGGAATACGAGCCGCTGGATCTGTTGGCGGCTGAGCACGTAGTAGCGAACTACGGCAAAGAGAACGGCGATATCACGCTCGGTCAACATCCGCAATCTCCGGAAACAAAGAGTGCCGAGGCACCCTGAAAATCAGGGCAACTCGGCAATCAAATGTCCCGCAAGCGGGATGTCACTAGGCAACTCCGCTGCTCTTACGAGTCCGCGAAAGCCGTCTCCAGTGGTCACTCCGCGAAGGAGCGACAAATACGAAGATACCAAGTTATCCTGCGGCGTCAACATTTTACAAAAATGGCGAATCACCGCCGCTTCCGCGGTGGTCATCAAGTGGTTCGCCGGCCTTGGTTTGCGATGGAACGTCGGCCGGACCGACAGCCGAGGGTTCGGCCGGGGGCCTAGGTCGGGCGGCGAATCGATTCAGTCGCTCTTCTTGAGCCGCCGGCCCGATTTGCGGTCGACCGTTGTACGAGTGCTGCTCCGTGATGACTTGGCGGATGCGGCGAATCGCTTCAAACTTGTCGTCCGGCGACCACTTTTCCTCGACGAGGGCGGCTTGAAAGGCGAAAGCTTCCCGCTCGCCGCGTAACTTGGCGATTCCCTGACCGACGCCGATGGCATGGAAGGCCACCTTCATTCGTTCAAACTGATCGGCGATCGAATTCAGTAATTGCGGCGTCTCGAACACTTCCTCGCGATTCTTGGCAAGCGGCACGCTCTTATGCACGACCGATTCTCCGCCCCCCTTGCTTTTCCCTTGCGAACTCTGAGAGGACGCACCGTAACTCGTCGAGCGCGAGGATGACGTTCCGTCGGATTGGCTAGTATTCGTCGACTGCGACCGGGATTGGCTGCGACTATAGTTCTGCGACTCGCCATGACTGGCGGAATCAGACACGCCGTCGGATCGACTTCGTGTTTCCGATCGGCCCACGTTCTGCGAGTCGCCGACATTACTTCCCTCCGTCACTCGCCCGCCGGATGAACGGGATGCGCTGGTACCTTGCTGACGGGATTCTCCGACGCTGGCACCGCGACTCGTTCCGTCGGTTGACGAGCGCGAGGTCGACGTGGAGGTCTGTTTGCTCCAGCCCAACTGCTCGCCGTCCGTCTGCGACTCGCCTTCGCCTCGGGTCGTGCCGCGGCTTCGCCCCGATCCGACCGAATGCGAGGTTTGAAAGCCACTCCCTTGCTGCGTCGAT
>JAEUIL010000182.1 GCA_016794255.1 Planctomycetaceae bacterium
CGAAGGAATGCCTAAGCTCGAATGACGAAGGACCTAGCGACATTCGTCATTCGAGCTTAGGCATTCCTTCGGCATTTGAACGTTGGCATTCGTCATTGGCCCCGAGTGGCTTGGCGCTCAAGAGGAGCTTAACTATTGCACCTTCTCCTTAAACACTTCACGCACCTTGTCCACCTTCGGACGAATGATTCGCGCACAATACGGCTGCCGCTGATTGTCATTGAAATAGTTCTGGTGATACTGCTCGGCCGAGTAGAATTTGCTCGCGGCGGTGATCTCGGTGACCACCGGCTTGCCGAACGCGTTCGAGTCATTGAGTTGCTGTTTCAAATTCTCGGCCGCTTGTTGCTGTTCGGGCGAATGAAAGAACACGGCCGAGCGGTACTGCGTGCCGACGTCGGCTCCCTGGCGATTGAGCGTCGTCGGATCGTGCGTGAGCCAAAACGCTTCGAGCAACTCGCGATAGCTGATCACGGCCGGATCAAAATGAATCTCGATCCCCTCGGCATGGCCGGTCTGCCCGGTGCAGACTTGCTCATACGTCGGATTCGGAACATGACCGCCGATATAGCCGCTGACCACGCGGTGGACACCTTTGAGTTGTTGAAACACCGCTTCGGTACACCAGAAGCAGCCCGCTCCAAAGGTGGCCGTTTCGAGCTTGGCCGGGGCACCAGCGGATGGTGCGGCGCTCGCCGGTTGCGGTTGCGATGAGGATGTCACAGTGCCAGCTCCTCCTGAGTAGAAAAACGACAGCAAGGCGATTGCCGTCAGAACACCCAAGGCCGATACGACAGTCGTGCGCATAAGTGGTTCATCAAGGATAAGTGAGTCATCGAGCAATCGGCATTTTACCCGGACCCGGTAGTAGTTTCGATGGCCAGGGTACGCGGACTGACGATTCCCGGGGGCTCACGCTACGACGAACCTCGTCGATCGTGTAAACTGCGGTTTCCACCTCGATTGAACTCCGCGGGAACCGACGACCATGGCGCGTGCCAAGCAATACTGGCTCATGAAGAGCGAGGCCGAGTGCTTCTCGATCCACGATCTGGCCAAGGCCCCCAAGCAAACGACGTATTGGGATGGCGTGCGGAACTATCAGGCGCGGAATTTCATGCGCGATCAGATGAAAATCGGCGACGAGGTGCTGTTTTATCACAGCAACGCCGAGCCGTCGGCCGTCGCAGGCACTTCCGTGATCGTGGCCGAGGCGTATCCCGATCACACGCAGTTCATCAAGACCGAGCAGCATTACGATCCCAAGGCGAAGCCCGACAACCCGCCGTGGTTGATGGTCGACATCAAGCTGCAAGCGATCTTTGCCGAGCCGGTGGGGCTCGACGTGCTGCGGACGATCCCCGCGCTAAAGGACATGGAGTTGCTGCGGCGTGGCTCGCGGTTGAGTGTGATGCCGGTTACGAAGGCCGAGTACGACACGATCGTCAAACTCGGTCAGGGGAAGAAACGGTAACGGCATGTCGCGCGATCCGCTGGCTTGGTTGACCGACGAACTCGCGCAGCTGGAGCGTGACAGCCTGTTGCGAACGTTGCGCGTTCGGGCCGGTCGACAAGAGGCGGTCATCGAACTCGACAATCGCACGGTCATCAACTTCGGCTCGAACGATTATCTGGGGCTGGCCGGTCATCCGCAGTTGGCACAGGCGGCGATCGATGCGGCGGAGTGCGAAGGCTGGGGGAGCGGCGCGAGTCCGTTGATCGTGGGTCGTTCGCGCACCCATGCCGATCTGGAGAAGCGACTCGCCGAGTTCGAGCAGACCGAGGCGGCGCTCGTGTTCAACACCGGTTTCGCCGCGAACGTGAGCACAATCGCCGCGCTGGTTAGCCCGGGCGACGCGATCTTCAGCGATGAATTGAACCACGCCAGCATTGTCGACGGCTGTCGATTATCCAAAGCGGCGACGCACATCTATCGTCATGCGGATGTCGAGCATCTCGCGCAACTGTTGCGAGAGCATCGTTCAGCCCGGCGGAAGCTAATCGTGACCGACACGCTCTTTAGCATGGATGGCGATCTCGCGCCGCTGCCCGATCTAGTCGAACTCGCCGCACGGCATGATGCGATGCTGATGGTCGACGAGGCGCACGCGACGGGCGTGTTCGGCGCGAATGGTCGTGGCGTGGCCGAGCATTGCGGGCTCGATGCGCGAACTTACGGCGAAGAGTTCGAGCCGGGCATTGCGATTCGCGTGGGGACGTTGAGCAAAGCGCTCGGTGGCAGCGGCGGTTTTGTGGCTGGTTCGTGGGCGCTCATCCATTGGCTCACGAATCGAGCCCGGTCGTATGTCTTTTCCACCGCGCCTCCAGCAGCTTGTTGTGCGGCGTCGATCGCGGCCTTGGGCATGGTCGTGAATTTTCCCGAGCGACGCGAGCAGTTGCTGGCCAAAGCGGCGTGGCTCCGTGAGCAGTTGCAAAACGACGGCTGGGACACGGGTCGCTCGGCTAGCCAGATCATTCCGATCATCATCGGCGATGCGGCGGCGACCATGCGTTTGGCGGTGGCGCTATTCGACCGCGGCTTTTTTGTGCCGGGCATTCGCCCCCCGAGCGTCCCCATCGGCCGGTCGCTGCTGCGATTGAGTCTGAGTTACGCCCATACCGATGCCATGCTCGCCGGGTTGCTCGAAACGCTCCGCGACCTGCGACGCCAAGGGGTCGTGGATGCGACATAAACTGATCCTGCCCGACTTGGGGCTGCCGCACGTCACGGTGAGCGTTTGGCTCGTCGATCGAGGCGCGAAAATCGCCGCTGGCGAGCGCATCGTCGAAGTCCTCAGCGACGGCGTGACCGTCGATCTCCCCGCGCCGGTGAGCGGCGTGTTGATCAAGCAGTTGGTCAGCGAAGACGATCCGATCGTGATCGGGCAGGTGCTGGCGTGGATCGAGGACGAGCCGAAAGCCGAGTAACGTGACCTACTCGTCCTGAGCTACGTCGTCGAGCTGAGCTTGAGCCGCCCCTCGACCAGCTCGCGGTAGTAGGCGATCGATTGCTCGAGCCCGGCCGCGAAACTTGTTTGCGGCTCGAAACCCAAGACCCGACGGGCGAACGTGATGTCGGCCATGCTCTGGCGAATGTCGCCGACCCGGGCCGGCTCGTGAATCGGCTGAATGTCGGTCCCGGCCAGTTCGTTGAGCCGGGCGAGCA
>JAEUIL010000211.1 GCA_016794255.1 Planctomycetaceae bacterium
CCTGTGGGCATGACGGTTCTTTCTCATCAAGTTGGACAGCCACTGATCCATGGGCCCACGTGTTCGTCGAACGACGCGGCTCACGGAGCGGTCGATTTGACTGAGTCGCTGAGGATGATGCAATTCGGTAGCGACTTTTGCAAGGCGGCGACGCCGGCGGGGGTGACTTTGGTGCCGGCGACGCTTACCAGTCGCAAGTTCTGACAGCCGGCCAAGTGTTGCAATCCGACGTCGCTGATCGCAGTCTTTTGGAGCCACAGTTCCTCGATTGCGGGCAAGTCGACGAGCGCCGCCAGGGCGGCGTCGGTAACGCCGGTTTTGGTAAACTGCAAGTTCCACAACCGCGACTTGTCGCGGAGTTCCGACAAACGACCGCCGGTGAATTTCGTGGCTCCCATCACGGACAACACTTCCAACTCTTTGAGCGGTTTCAAATGCTCGCACACGCCGTCAGTGAGTAGCGATGCTTCGAGCTTCGCGTGCGATAAGTGGGGCAGTTGTGACAATGCAGCTAGCGATTCATCCTGCACCACGCTGTTGTTGCCGATCGAAAAACTCTTTAGACCTGTGTGTCGCGGTAGATCGGCCAGGGCGGCAGGGTTCGCAAACCCTGCGTTGGAAATCGTGAGCGTCTGCAAATGCGGGAAGTCACGCAATGACTCGAAGAGCACCCGCAAATGCTCGTCGCTGCTCGTGTGGTTGTTCAGTATGAGACCGGTGAGATTCTTAACCTTGGCCAGTTGACGGAAATCGGCGGGTGGAAAAGCCTTCGTGATGGTCAACGTCAATTCGGCATTGTGCGCCTTCTTCTCGCGCAGCTGCGCGTCGTACCCGTTGAACGGCGCGCAGACCGTGGCGGCCCAATCGATCGCGGCGAGTTCGGCTGCGTTGAGCGACTGCAACTCGGGATGCAAGAACGTGAGTCGCGGCAGAGATTTGGCCAGTTGCTCGTATTCCTCGGGCTTGATGCCCGCACCGTAGGTGTTGATCAGCGACAGCGTCGGATGGTCGGCCAACTTAATGAGAGCCGCAGCCGGCAATCTCAGACCCTCGAGCGACACGGTATACAGGCCGCGTAGCTTGAACAGTTCGTCGATGACCGCGGCAGTAAGCCCGGAGCCTGCCAAGTTCAATCGTCGTAGTTGCGGCAATGCGGCCAAGTCGCCGACCGCTTGGTTCGATAGCGTTGCGCCGTTCAAGTCCAACTGCAGCAGATTGCCGAGCGATTGCAACGGTTTGAGCGACTTCAGCTGCAAGTCTTTGGTGCCCATTTTCAAGACTTGCAGCGATGTCAGTTTGCCGAGCGATTCCAAACTGGCCGCCGTGTGTCCGCCACTGGAAATGTCGAGCAAAACAAGATGGGGCAAATCAACGAGGTGCTGAAGGCCCGCATCGTTGAACAACGGCGGATGATTCGCAATCACTAGTGTCTCCATCGATCGACAACGTCCGATCGCCGCCAGGGCCTCGTTCGTGGGACGACAGCCGTTGACGTCGATGCCCGACACGAGCGGCAACTCGCCCAGCGATTGCCATTCGGCGGCGCTGATCTCACTGCTCGAACTGGGGACTTGCACCCACATGACCCAAAACGGTTCGGCGGGCAAGTCCTTGTCGGCGGTAATGCCTCGGGCGCGCTCGTCGCCGGCCCGCAGAACGTCGACCTTGCCGCCGCGCGCGAGCACCCAACGGGCTACGCGGCGATCGGGATTGGTCTCTTGCAGGGCCTCGGTCACCGTCGACAAATCCTCGGGCGTGTTGAACTTCACTTTGCATTCCGGCACCGCTTGCAACAGTTTCGAGATTTCGACCGGTGCGATGTTGACTCGGTTCAGATCGACTTCTTTCAACGTGGGACAGTCGTGCAGCGGCGAGAGGTCGGTGACTTTCGTGTTGCCCAAATCAACAAAACCTCGTAGCGGCATCCCGCGCAGTACCGAGAGATCGGCAACGGGGGTTGAGGCGATGGACAAGTTGTCCAACTTCATGCCTGCCAACGGCGAAAGGTCCGAAATCGGCAGCCCATTCATGGACAGTCGCTTGAGCGGCATCCCGCGCAATGGTTCGATACTCGTCACCTTTCTCGCTCCGTTCATGTGGAGTTCTTCCAAAGGCATGCCGACCAGCGGCGATAAGTCGGCGACCTGCGTCTGGTAGATTCCCAACGACTTGAGCGGCATCCCGCGCAGGGGCGACAGGTCGATCACGGGAACATTGCCGACATATAATGACTTCAATGGCATGCCGGCGAGCGGCGACAGATCGACGAGAATTCCCGCGGGGCCGAAACCATTTGGCCGGTGATTCGCAACGCAGTACAGGTCGGTCAGTCCCGTAAAGACGCGAACTGGGGAAATGTCAGCGATCTGAGCCAAGTCGAAACCGACACCGGTCACCACGCCGTTGGTGATGACCGGCTTCGGATAGCCGTAACCGCCGCCGAGCTTGCCATCGAACCCGGGATTGAGTTCGATCAGCTTCTTGCTGAACTCTGCAAGTTGCTGCTCCGCGGGTAGCTTCTGCGTGGCGACGAGCCATTGTTGGAACGCAGGCGTGTTCCAACGAGCGGGAGTCGTTAGTCCACTGCAGTGAACAAGCTAGCGGATTTGCAAGGCACTTCGTAGCATACGGTTAGGGCGAAGCTCATGCCGGAGCATCGATCATGGAAGCCTTCGATCGACAAGTTTTGACCCGGCTGCCGTTGGCTGAGGCGATGTGGACGTTGATGCGGTATGTCGTTCCGCCCCGCGTCGCCCGTGAACTGTTTGAACGTCATCGGGGCACCGGCAGCGAACGGCGGATTGAATTCGGCACGCTCGTCGAGTTGGTCGGCGAAGCCTTGACGCACTATGGCGGCAGCGGTCGGCAG
>JAEUIL010000235.1 GCA_016794255.1 Planctomycetaceae bacterium
CGACCAAGGTCGTCGGCGAGGGTAGCGATCTCGCGCACCGCGTTTGGGAAGAGATCGAGACCGCCGGCAATCAGGGGACACTCGGCCTGTACACGACCAAAGACGAACGATGGACACTGGCCACAATCACCGACAAGGGTCGCGCTCGGATGGCCCAAATCGCTCCGGAGCACAGCGGCCCGTGGCAAGGTCTGGGCGTGGCGATCCTGCATCGTCTGGTGATCGAAGACATCTTCGGCGGTAAGAATTTGCCCAAGCCCGAGTACGTGCATCGGGTCGACGAGGTGGTCGAGTGCCTCGACTCGGACGAGAAGTTCCCGTTGACCGCGCTCGTCATGCCAGCCACGGTCGACCACCTCCGCGAGATCAGCGAGCACGCCGAACGCATGCCGGCCAAGAGCACGTACTTCTATCCGAAGCTCGCCTGCGGCATGGTCATGCACGAGCTGAAGTAGTTCGTGCTGTCTTCGTTTCCGTAGGACGGGTCTCTAGTCCCGTCCGTGGATTTGTGAAAGGGCGTGGACGGGCCTGGAGACCCGTCCTACGAAGTTCATCCGCCGCTAGTCGCCGGACTTCCGCCGACCGAGAACTTAGCGCACTTCTCATCGCTGCGGCCGAAACTTGGCCTTCTCTAGAATCGAACTGCACGGTTACAATCCCCGCCCGAATCGTCGGACGGAGAACCGGTCGTGGGTCGAATCCTGTGTGTCGCGAATCAGAAAGGTGGCGTCGGCAAGACGACCACGGCCGTGAATCTGGCCGTTGGTCTGTCGAAGGCCGGCCAGCGCACCTTGCTGATTGATCTCGACCCGCAGTGCAACGCCACGAGCAACCTGGGCCAGACACCCGCGCCGCGGCACCCGCTAGTGACCCGCGAGGCGATCCGCACGGCGACGCGAACAACCGAAGTCGAGGGTCTGGAACTGCTGCCCGGCTGTCGCAACTTCGACGATGTCGACACCCTCGCGCGTTCACCCGAGAGTCAAGCGCTGACCATGAAGCAGCACTTCGCCTCGGGCTTGGCCTCGTACGACTACGTCGTGATCGATTGCCCGCCGTCGTTGGGCGCACTCACGCGGACCGCCCTGGGTGCGTCGACCGACGTGATCATGCCCATCCAGTGCGAGTACTTCGCGATGGAGGGCTTGACGCAAATGATCGAGGTGATCAAGTCGGTGATGAGCCGCGAGTCAAAGCTCCGCTTCGGCGGGATCGTGTTGACTATGTACGACCACACGCTGGAACTGACGCAAGAGGTGGATGCTCAGGTCCGCGAGTTTTTTGGCGAGATCGTGTTTCGAACTACAATTCCGCGCGACGTGCATGTCTGCGAAGCGCCGAGCCATGGGCTGTCGGTTATCGACTATGCTCCACGGTGTCGCGGCGCTCGGGCCTACGTCGAGCTCTGCATGGAGGTCTTGGAACGTGACTAGAGAACGACGATTGGGACGGGGGCTTGAGGCACTCTTGGGCGGTTTGACGGGCTCGAGCAGCCCGGCCGACGATTTCGCGCCGCCGACCGACACTGGGTCGACAACCACCAGCGACTCGCAAACGCAGATCAATCTGGCGGACATCGATCCGAACCCGTTCCAACCGCGCCGCGAGTTCGACGAGATCGAGTTGGCCAACTTGGCCGACAGTCTCCGCGAGCATGGCCTGTTGCAGCCGATCGCCGTGCGGCGCGTGGGCGATCGTTATCAACTCATCGCCGGCGAACGTCGGATGCGCGCGGCGACGATGGCCGACTGGCAATCGATCCCGGCCCGAGTGGTCGAAGCCGACGATCGTCAACTGGTCGAACTCGCCATCGTCGAGAACTTGCAGCGAAAGGATCTCAACCCGTTGGAAAAGGCCGCGTCGTTCCAGCGGTACCTCGAGCAGTATCAATGCACCCAAGAGGAGCTCGCGCGTCGACTGCAACTCGATCGCTCGACGATCGCGAATCTAATCCGGCTGTTGGAACTGCCGCTAGGTGTGCAGGACGCGCTGCGATCCGGTTCGATCACGCAGGGTCACGCTCGCGCGTTGTTGCCCTTGGGTGACGAGCACGAGCAAGTCGGCATGTGCCGCCGCGTGGTGACCGAGGGGATGAGCGTTCGCGCGGTCGAGGCGGCTGTGCAAGAGGCGTTGCATTCGACCGAAGAGACGCCGCTGAGCGTGGTGACGGCGGAGGGTGAAAGTCAACCCGCGCCGCGACCCCGTAGCGAGCACCTCGCCGCGCTGGAGCAAGAGCTGCGGAACCAGCTCGGTGCCAAGGTCGAGATCAAGCAGGGTGCGAAAGGCCGCGGCAAGCTCGTCATCCACTTCGCGAACCACGACGAGTTCGAACGGCTCCGTCAGCAGTTGGCCGGTTTCGCTCAACCGTTGTCGCAAGCGGGCTAGTTCGCAGCGGAACGCGCGCTTAAGAAAAGAGCGGGAGGCGTGAGCCTCCCGATAATTCTCTGCCACGAATTTCCATCTACGCAAAAGTCGAGCAAACCGGTCTCGACGCCCGATTGGGCTGGCAAACACATCGGGAGGCTCACGCCTCTCGCTCGTTGAATGGCTGTGCGTAGCGGGCCCCGTTTGCGGTGGCGAGCCGAACAAGTTACGATATCTCACGTGGTCAGCCGGTTGGCGCGATCACGGACCGGGGTGTAGCTCAGCCTGGCTAGAGCGCTTGGTTTGGGACCAAGAAGTCGCAGGTTCAAATCCTGTCACCCCGATTTTCTGCCGCTAATCTCGATTCCGTTCCTTCCAGAAAACGGGAGGAAAACGGTGATAGTACTCGCCCACGGGATAATACGCGAAGGGGCGACCGGTCTGGGCATCGATCACGGCGATCATCGCGTGAGGTTTGTCCACAAGCCATTCGTTTTGAATTTGAATGATGACGCATCCGGTGTTCCAGCGCTTAGCTTTGATGAATTTGGGCTTCAATCGTCCGCCCTCAATGCGTCCATCTCGACCAAGGTCGTAACCGCAGGCGCGCATCAATCGTAAGCCAACCGCTTTGTCGAGCGGAACCGTTCGACTCGAGAGTTGCACTTTGTCTTGGGCGAAGACAAGCGGATCAATGAAATCGGCGTCGGCGAGCGCCGAGTGGACATCCGCTTCGGTCGGATAGGGTCCGAGATACGATCCCTTCGCGAACCCGAATTGTGTTATCAGAAACCGAGCCGCGGCGTTGTACGGATCCTGGTAGACCCATTCATTGCCGCTGACAACACATCCGTAGGTGACGTTCTCACAGCGATATACCGGATCGATGTTGAAGAACTCAGTACCGGGCAGTCCTGAATAGCGAAGGTGCACGTCGCCCGTTTGATAGTCGAGTACCGCTTGATACGCGCTCATACTCGTGGGGAGCAGACAGAAGTAGAAAGTTGCAACAAGCCAACGTCCCCGAACGGCGCAAAAAGCCATAAACGCGATCGCGAACAAGGGAAATGCAAACGCGAATGGCCCGATCGCGGTCAGCGCCCAAGTGACGACCAGCCCCGCAATCAATATCCCGATCGGAATAATGGAATGGGCGAAGACTTCGCCGCAGCGTCTCAAGGTAGGCATTGACGCCCCTATCGTTTGCTAGCTCCCTGTGTCCCAAATTCTATACGGCACCGGCGGAGAAGCAAATTGTCCGCATGGCCTCAGAGCAAGTACCGGGGCATAACGGACTACCCACCCGCGATCGCGCCGATGATGAAAAACGGTTCGGTCCCGTTCGCAATGGATACGGGCAACTCGGCGTCGGAGGCGTCGAACGAACGGTCTTCTTCGCAGGCAAAGAACCGAATCAACGGCCGGCGTGTGGTTCATCCGTGGTCGCGAATCGTGCCAGCAAGCACCGGGTACTTCGCTTCGAGCGAGTCGAGAATCGAGCGCAGCGCAATAGCTCGCTTGGCTTCAGGCAAGCTCGAACTGGTGCAATACGGGGCTGGCTAGGATCCAATCGCTATTCTGGGGCGACGCGCGTTAAGCGTCCACGGCCTTCAAAAGTGCGATCGCGTTGGCCAAACCGCCGGTGGTATTGAGCAAATGCCGAGCATTTGCGATCGCCTCGACCCACAACGCGGCCGAGATCATCGGCGTGTCGCCACTCTTGGACTTCAACTGCTTGGTCTTCGGACGGCCATCGGAGGCCATGTGCGTCTTGGCTTTGATCATGTAGACCATGTTCGAGTTCACCGCGACGCCGAATTCCTTCTTGACCGCGGCAATGATATCAGCCGCTCGAGCACCCGGCATCCGGCTCATGACGGTGCGAATCGCGAGGCTTTTGTTCTTCTTGGGATCCGAGCGATCGGACTTGGCAGCTTTCTTCGCGCACATAGTTCACCTGAGATAAGCGATGCTTCAATTGCTGCAACCTAACGGGCCGCAACCGAATTAGATACGCCTAATCGCAAATCTCAGCGTGATTCAGGAGAAATAAGAGTGATGATGCAGGCATAACCACGCCAGCACTTCGCAACGCCCAAAGTTTCCGGCGCTTCGCGAATTCGGATCGGCTTTTGACCAGGCGTTCATGATAGGATGCTGATGCTCATCACTCCTACGCAAGGCCTATCACTATGACCGAAACTGCCGCTGTGATCGATTTCAACCCCGTGGCCACGGACTTTCGCCGCGCATTGCTGGCGCTGCGAGATACCGTCAAGGACGAAACCTGGCGGGTGTGGGTGAAACTATTGAAGGCCCACTACGCGATGCCCAACCATCAGATCACGCCCGCCCAACTTGCCGAGGCGACAGGCCTATCGGCCCCGAGCCAAGCGACGTTGCGCTACGGCAATCTCGCCCATGCGGTGGCCGATCAACTGCGTTTCACACCCGAGAAGCGAGCCCGAGGCAACGGCCGACCGATGTGGTGGAAAGCGTTGTCGAACGGTCCTGAGGGTGACGACAGCAGCCCGAACTTTGAGCTGACGATGTTGCCCGCATTGGCCGACGCGCTGTTGGCCATGAAGTGGGTCTGATCGCAGAGCAGGAGCTTGCGACAACGATCTGTCTAACCGCCCGCGATCGCACCCACGATGAAGAACGGTTCGGTTCCGTGGGCGATCGAATCGGGCAACGCGGCGTCGGGATCGTCGAACGAACGGTCCTCTTCGCAGGCGAAGAACCGAATCAGCGGTCGACGCTGGCTCGAGCCGTGGTCGCGAATCGTACCGGCCAGCACGGGGTACTTCACTTCGAGTGCATCGAGAATCGAGCGTTGCGTGATCGGTGCGACGACGTCGAGTTGCACCTCGCCGCTGATGTTCGCTAGCACGCGCAGATGATACGGCAACAGGACGCGAATCATGGCAGCGTTTGCACCTCGACCGAGACGACCGGCGGCAGGTCGCGAACGATCGGCAGCAAGCGATCGCCGCCGTTCGGCGAGCAATAAACTTGTCCGCCGGTGGTGCCGAAATAGATGCCGCAGTCGTCGAGCGAATCGACCGCCATCGCGTCGCGGAGCACGTTCACGTAGCAGTTCTCTTGCGGCAGGCCGACCGTGAGCGGCTCCCAATCGTTGCCACCGGTGCGACTGCGATAGACCCGCAGCTTGCCTTCATGCACGAAGTGTTCCGAGTCGCTCTTGATTGGCACGACATAGATCGTCTCGGGCTCGTGGGCATGCACGTCGATCACGAAGCCAAAGTCGGTCGGCAGATTACCGCTGACTTCGTGCCACAACTCGCCGGCGTTGTCGCTGCGCAGTACGTCCCAATGCTTCTGCATGAACAGCGTGTTCGGCCGAGTCGGATGAAACGCGATGCGATGTACGCAGTGGCCCACCTCGGCCTTGGGGTCGGGAATGTATTCCGAACGCAAGCCTTGGTTGATCGGCAACCAACTCTTGCCGCCGTTGTCGGTCCGAAACGCGCCGGCGGCCGAGATCGCAATGTACATCCGCTCGTGGTTGGTCGGATCGATCAGAATCGTGTGCAAGCACATACCGCCGGCACCGGGACACCACTTCGAGCCGGTGCCGTTGTTGCGCAGGCCCGCGAGTTCGTGCCAAGTTTGCCCGCCGTCGGTCGTGCGGAACAGCGCCGCATCTTCAACCCCGGCATAGACCGTGTTCGGATCGGTGAGGGATGGTTCGAGATGCCAGACCCGTTTGAACTCCCAGGGGTGCGGCGTGCCGTCGTACCACTGATGATTGCCGGTGGGACCTTCGTACGCAAACTTGTCGCCCACGGGCGACCAAGTCGCACCGCCATCGTTCGAGCGCTGAATCTTTTGACCGAACCAACCGCTCGACTGAGAGGCGTAAATCACCTGCGGATCGACGGGCGAACCTTTGAGATGGTAAATTTCCCAACCGCTGAAGAACGGGCCGGCGACTTGCCATCGTTCGCGCTTGCCATCGGCCGTCAGCACGAAAGCCCCTTTGCGAGTTCCGACCAACACGCGCACTCCGCTCATAGGTTGTCCTTGCGAGATGAGTTGAAAAGAGATTCACGCGCGCGAGCGCCGCGCGTTCAACTCGGCGCGGGGCGTGAACTCGCAGAACTTAACCAACGCGCCCCGGGCTTGGCAACGGATCGTGGCGAAGAACTCAACTGGTCTGAACCATTTCATTCCAGCGTCGTTGCATTTCCTCGGGCGAGACGCGTTCGATTTCGCGTTGGATCATCCATTCGTGACCGAAGGGATCGCGCACTCGGCCGGCGCGAAAGCCGTAAAACATGTCCGCGGCGGGAATCACGACCGTCGCCCCGCAGCGCTCGGCGCGCGCGATCCAGACATCGACGTCGTCCACCATCAGGGCGAGACGCATTGAGGTGCCGCCCAAGGTTTGCGGCGATTGATTGAACTGCGGATACTCGTCGGCCAACATCACGAGTGAGCCGAGAATTTCGAGCTCGGCATGGCCAATCTTGCCGGTCTGCGGATCGAGCAGCCGGTAGCGTTCCACGGCGGCGAACGCATGCCGGTAGAACTCGATCGCTGCCGCGGCATCATGCACGGTCAGACTCGGGGCAAGCGGCGGATACGCGAAGTGGTCGGCAGCCATGAGCGACATCCAGTCGGCGGATACGGAATCCCCGTCGAACAGTGGCCTCTGTGGGACTCGAACCCACACATCTTTCGATACAGGCTCCTAAGACCTGCGTGTCTGCCAATTCCACCAAGAGGCCAGCGTGAGCAAATTGTACCCCGGGCAAACGGGGGCAGCAACGCAACGGATATTGCCCGAACTTAAAGCCATAGATCGCGCGAGTGAGACAACAAGAGTTGAACTCTCGCTGCGAGTTCACAGTCGTCTTTCGTGACAATCGAAGCCAATTCGCCGAACCTCGCACTGCCCGTGCAGAGGCAAAAGAAGCTACCCGGCAAGGATTCGAACCTTGAATGAGAGAGCCAAAATCTCTAGTGTTACCGTTACACCACCGGGTAGGGGTGATTTATCTTCGGACAGCTTGCCGAACCGATTGGTTCGCTCGTTCGCTGTTCTAGTGGGCTGACTTTTACCGTCCAGCGAACTTAGCTGTCAACCGACGCTTGGTCTTCATTTCGGCGATTCAACACCGAAAACGAGAGCTGTTCTAACTCGATCGCCAAATCCACGCCCGTGTGCACGACTCGGTCGGGAAGACTGATCGTGATCGGGGCAAAATTCAGGATCCCTTCGACGCCCGCCGCTACTAGCCGGTCAGCGACTGCTTGAGCCGCGGTGGCCGGGACGGCGATCATTCCGAGACGTATCGTATGACCTTTGGCGAACTCTGACAAGTTGTCGAGCGGATAGACCGGAACCCCCTCGACTTGCGTGCCGGTCTTGCTCAGGTCGGTGTCAAACGCCGCCAGCATGCGGAAGCCACGTTGCTGGAAGCCCTTGTAGCCGAGCAAGGCGCGACCCAAGTTACCGACGCCGACCATGACGACGTTCCATTGCTGGTCGGTGCCGAGGATCTTGCGAATGGCTCCGCCGAGCTCGTCGCAGCGGTAGCCGACGCCCGGATAGCCAAAATGCCCGAAATAGGCGAGGTCTTTGCGAACTTGGGCGTCGGTAAAGCCGAGCAGCTTGCCGAGTTGGTTCGAGTTGGTCGTGTTGTGGCCGTCGCGGACGAGGTGGTCGATTTCGCGTAGGTACAGGCTGAGCCGGTTCACGACCGCCTTGGGGACCGGACCTTCGCCGGGATTCTCGCCTTTTTTCGTAGCGTCGGTCATACGCAAGCGGCGCGGTGGGCGGGGGCGTGAGGGGTGGGCGATCGCTCGCCACGATTCAGGACACACGCCTCTGTAATTTAGAGAAACCCGATCGAGGGGGCAAGGGCGGGAAGACGCCTCCCGAAACGCAAAAGCCCCTGGCCAGCATGGGCTGACCAGGGGTTTCGCGATCCGTAGGCTTGTTGCCGCGCCGGTTGCCTCCGACCGTCGCAGCGTTGGCTCACTATTGCTTGCTGAACGGCATCTTCTTCGGGTCGTTGCTGTTCACCCACAAGCGGCCGTTCGTCTTGTCCCACAAGTAACCAGCCGTGGCGTGCTCGGCGGTCGGCGGATTGTCAGTCGTCAGAGCAATCGTACGCGAGTTGTTGTACGGGTTGGCCGGGATCTCTTTCATGTACGGGCCATAAATGTGCACATTGGCATCGGTGCCGATGTTGCCGTTCTTGTCGGTCTTGCTGGTCAACTCGGTCAGGTTGTCGCCCGGCACGACGCCGTCGTGTTGCGACTTGTAGAGCTCGACTTGCTGACGGAGCGTGTGCAGATTGAACTGGGCCGAGCTGTTCTTGGCGTCGAGCGTCGAGTCGGTGAATTGCGGGATCACGGTCGCGGCCAAGATGGCCATAATCACGACCACGATCAGAACTTCAACGAGCGTGAAACCGCTCTTGCGGCAGGTAGCCTTGGTCATCGCTTCTGTTCCTCTGTTGAAAATAACGCGGAAGGTTGTGGATTTCGGCGTCGAGTGCTTCGCGCGACTTGCGGGCCAGCCGGCCAACCGTCGTACCTATGACCATTGCTACCGATGGCGATTCGTGACCAGCGAAGGTCGGACGTTCCCGATTTCGGCGGCTAGGCAAGTAGCGAAGACTCGTACAGGGATTCCTAGGTTGAAAGCACCTGCCGGTCAAAAATAATCTGACCGGAATTTTGTCAGACCAGGTTGTGCGCGAATCAAGTGCAAAGACACCGGGGAATAGCGCCTAGATAGTAGGACTGACCAATCGTTGCGATTGGTGTGAACAGCTCTCAGCGGACGGTGCGATGGTCGCAATCGCTGCGACACCTAATTTCTCTCTGATCGTGCCAATCGGCACCATCGAACGCGGCATCGCTCGCGCCGCAATTCGCGAGGGGTCGCTGCGCTGCTTTCGCTGCAAAACCGCGGCGTTTCACGTCGATTTCACAATGAACCGGTCGGTGAAAATGCGTTGAAAAAAAAGAGCTAGCATTCTACGTAACTTAGCTAAAGCAGGGTGACTTGTCCGGCCGAAAAGCAAATTACGGACGGGAACCGCTCGTTCGAACCAGGCCCTTGTTGTATTTGGAAGACCCTTGAGGAGGCGATCATGAAGGCTCTACTGGCAGTGCCGATTCTTGCCGTCATGTTGACGGTGATGTCGGCCGAAGCGAACGCCAGTTTCTGCGGCGCCGGCAAGTACTCTTGCTGTGCCCAGAGCTGTTGCGACCCGTGCGGCTGCTGCATGCAGCAATGCACGGTGATGAAGACCTGTCGTCAGGTCGTATGGGAAAAGCAGGATTACACCTGCTGCAAGACTGTCTACGAGACGGTCTGCGAACCGCGAACGATTAACTGCGTCAGTTACGTTCGTGAGATGTGCAGTAAAGAAGTCCAGTACACGGTCTGCAAGCCGGTGTATGAGACGAAGTACCGCACGGTGAACTACACGGTGTGCAAGCCGGTTTGGGAAACCAAGACCCGCGACATTTGCTACACCGTCTGCAAGCCGGTCTACGAGACCAAGAGCAAGCAGGTCTGCTACACGGTCTGCAAGCCGTGCTGGGAGACGAAGACCAAGGAAATCTGCTACACGGTCTGCAAGCCGGTCTACGAGACCAAGCAGAAGCAGATTTGCTACACGGTGTGCAAGCCGGTTTGGGAAACCAAGACCCGCGACATTTGCTACACCGTCTGCAAGCCGGTTTGGGAAACCAAGACCCGCGACATTTGCTACACCGTCTGCAAGCCGGTCTACGAGACGAAGACTCGGGACATTTGCTACACTGTCTGCAAGCCGGTCTACGAGACCCGCACGAAGGACATCTGCTACACGGTGTGCAAGCCGGTTTGGGAAACCAAGACCCGCGACATTTGCTACACGGTGTGCAAGCCGGTCTCCGAAACCAAGACCCGCGACATCTGCTATACGGTGTGCAAGCCGGTTTGGGAAACCAAGACCCGCGACATTTGCTACACCGTCTGCAAGCCGGTTTGGGAAACCAAGACCAAGGAAATCTGCTACACCGTCTGCAAGCCGGTGTACGAGACCAAGACTCGTGACATCTGCTACACGGTGTGCAAGCCGGTGTGGGAGACCTGCACGAAGGACATCTGCTACACGGTCTGCAAGCCGGTTCACGAGACCAAGACGATCACGGTCAACTGCGGCCGTTGGGAGACGACGGTCGAGTGCGTGCCGGGCCCGGTGATCACCCGTTGCTGCCAAGAGCCGGGTTGCTGGGTGTGGGATCCGTGCTGCTGCCGTTGCGTGTACAAGCCGGGCTGCTGCAAGCAAGTCCAGGTTCAATGCCCGCCGCGGAAGATCTGCAAGAAGGTTTGGGTTTGCGAACCGAAGCAGATCACGGTCAACTGCTGCCGCATGGTGGCCGAGAAGTGCGTCAAGCAATGCACCTACAAGGTGTGCAAGATGGTTGCCGAGCAGTGCCACAAGACCTGCACGTACACCGTCTGCCACATGGTGCCCGAGAAGTGCGTGAAGACCTGCACCTACCGTGTTTGCCACATGGTGCCGGAGCAATGCCACAAGACGGTGACCTACAAGGTCTGCCGCATGGTGGCCGAGCAATGCCACAAGACCTGCACCTACACGGTTTGCCGTATGGTGCCGGAGCAATGCCACAAGACCGTGACCTACAAGGTCTGCCACATGGTGCCCGAGCAATGCCATCGCACGGTGACCTACAAGGTCTGCAAGATGGTTGCCGAGCAACACGTCAAGCAGTGCACCTACACGGTCTGCCGGATGGTGCCGGAACAGTGCCACAAGACGGTGACCTACAAGGTCTGCCACATGGTGCCCGAGCAGTGCCACCGTACGGTGACCTACAAGGTCTGCCACATGGTGCCGGAACAATGCGTGCGGACGGTGAACTACACCGTGTGCCACATGGTGCCGGAGCAATGCCGCAAGGTGGTCACGTACAAGGTGTGCCACATGCAACGCGAGAACTGTGTCAAGACGATCAACTACACCGTCTGCCACATGGTTCCTGAGCAATGCCACCGCACGGTGACCTACCGCGTGTGCCACATGGTCAAGGAATGCTGCTCGAAGCAAGTTCCTTACTGCGTGTGCCACATGGTGCCCGAGTGCCGTACTCGTACGGTCCACTACTGCGTGTGCAAACCGGTCCACACGACCAAAGAGATCATGGTCAAGCGCTGTGTGCCGAAGCAAGTGAACTACACCGTCACGCGTTGCGTGCCGCGAGTGGTTTGCAAGCAAGTCCCGGTCACGGTCTGCTGCCCTGTCCCTTGCTGCAAGAACTGCAACTAAGGTCGGAAGAGTCCTCCTCTTGAGCGGCTCGTCCGGCAAGAGGGCCTGGTGAACCTCACGGGCGGCTCGATCAGCAATGGTCGAGCCGCCTGTTTTCGTTTTCGGAAAGGGTTCTCTTGCTTCTCTTACTTTCCCCCACACTCACCTCGTTCCGCCCCTCGCTTGCGGTTTCGCGCTCACCTCACCGCAACCCGCTATTGTCTGCGCCGCCCCCAATCGCGAAGATAAACTGAACCCTTCGCGCACTTCACGATCCCCACCGCGGCGCTAGCATGTCGTCACCCGCCCAGCCCGCCGACAACTCCTTTGGCTGGGGCGAAGCTGCCGCCGCGCCCGCCGATCAGGGGCTGTCGCTCGAACAGCTCAATCAAGCGTTCGCGCAAATGCTCGGCACCGGCGACGACCCCTACACGCCGGCCAAGGATCCCGAGCCCGCCGCGGTCGATGGTCCACCGCTCGATTACGAACCGCCGTCAGCCACCGAGGATGACGACAACTGCGCCATCACGCCGCGCAACATTCTCGAAGCGATGCTGTTCGTCGGCGATGCTCAGAATGCCCCGCTGGCCGCGGCCAAGGTCGCCAAACTGATGCGCGGCGTCCGGCCGGCCGAGATCGATGACCTGGTCAAAGAACTCAACGACGAGTATCGCGACCAGAATCGACCCTACGAGATTCGCAGCGATGGCGACGGCTATCGACTTGTGTTGCGCGAGAGCTTTGCGACCGTGCGGCAGCTCGTGTTCGGTAAGACCCGACAGCATCGGTTGGCACCCGCGGCGCTCGAGACTTTGTCGATCGTCGCGTATCACGGCGCGATCTCAGCCGACGAGGTAAACAAGCTCCGCAGCTCGCCGAGCGGCCCGATTCTGACGCAACTCGTGCGTCGGCAGTTGCTCTCGGTCGAAAAGACCGACACCAAACCGCGGCAGCTCATCTATCGCCCCACGCGCCGCTTTCTCGATCTCTTCGGCCTCGCGAGCCTCGACGATCTGCCGCGCAGTCAAGACATCGACAAGCGTTAACTATTCGTGAGCGTCGTGAACGCCACGATCAAGTCGCGCGACCCATAGTATCGATCACGCTCCGCGTGATCTTGAAGCATGTACGAGTCGCAACCTTCGAGACGTACCGCAGCCAAATCGAATCGAATGCGGGACCCATCACGCGGAGCGAGATGGATACTATACGTGACAATCGCAGCGTCAAAGCGTTAGCCAAGCGTTCGCACGAATCGGCCGCCGCTCTCGTACCAGCCTTGACGGGTGAATCGGCACCAATCGAGATCGACCAACAACCGCACTTGGCGATCGCTCGGCGATTCGAGTTCGACCACCACCCAGCGATGCGGCAACGGCGTCGGGTGAAAGAAGCTGATGCCCGACTCGGACAGTTGCTTGCCGACCACGGTCTGCGGCGAACCGGTGCTCGTCGAACCATCGGCTTCCACCGGCGTGGCGACGATCAATTGCGCAAACGGCACGCGCTCATCGGCGCGACGTTCACGAACCGAGGCGGTCACGCCCAACTTGGCGATCACACCACGGATCAATTGTCGAGTCTCGTCGGTTTGCGACGATTGCAGAGCGACGCGCGACGCGGCTTCGGCAGCCAGGCTAGCCATGGGCGGAGTTCCGAGAGGACGGTGTCGGCCGAACGGCCTAAGGGTGACAGGACGCGGCCGTGCATTCAGGCCGCAAAGGATATCTAGGTTAGAATTGACCGTGACGCAAACGGCTGGGCTGAGAATTTAGGATTCGAAAGACTCGGAACTTCGCTCACTGGCACAATCGATACAACCGGCGAGATCGTTGGGGAGATTTCAACACGGAGAGCACGGAGGACACGGAGAGGAAGGCAGGAGAGAAATGAGAGTTTCGGTCCCAGAGTTGATTGTGGAATTCGGCCGGTGATTTCATCTGCGGTTATCTGCAAATCAAAACCTCGCTTCCTCTCCTGCTTTGTCTCCGTGTCCTCCGTGCTCTCCGTGTTTAACTGCCTTTTGCCCCTCACGGCCACGTGGATCCCCTCGCCAGGATCCACGTGGCCTCGCCCACCTCCCGTCACTCGGCGGTCGCCAGCGTTTCCAACTCAACCGCCAGCCGCTTTCGCGCGACGTGTAACCGCCGCTTGATCGTGCCGACGGGCGACTCGAACGCCGTGCTCATCTCGACTAGCGATTGGCCGTTGACGTAAAACGCCACCAGCGTCTCGCGGTCCAACCGGCGCAACCGCTTCAAACCGGCCCGAACTTGCGAGGCTTGCTCGCTCTTCATGGCCTCGCGGAGCGGCGTGTTGCCGTCGGACTGAGTCGCTTCGAGCACACTCTGCTCGCTATCGAACTCGAGTCCGCCCCGAGTGGCCCGGTTGATCGCCAAGCGGTGCGTGATCTGCCGCAGCCACGAAGGCAAGCAGGCAGGCTCGCGCAACTGGTCGAGCTTGCGCAGCATCTGGATGAACACTTCCTGGCTCAACTCTTGAGCCTCGGCGTGGTTCCGCAGCCGCCGCAGCGCGATCGCGTAGACGCTCGACTCGTACCGGCGCACGATCTCGCCCTGAGCAACTCGGTCGCCCGACTGCGCAGCCAAGACCAAGTCCACGACCGGCGTATCAGCGGTGATTTCTTCGTAGCATGCGATCGACATGATGGTGCTCTCCAGTCTCATGCCGTGCCGCGCGAGTAAGGGATAGGCGCGGAGCGGCAAATCTGCGGATCGGGTGAACGCCATGGCCTGCCGCTGACGGGGAACAAAAAGTTCCACACATCAGTCGGCCACGGCACGCGGCGACTTCCGTCGTTCGATAGTTGTCTGAGTTGAGGGCTGTGAAGCCGTGGCTCAGGACCCTATGACGGAAGCGGGCTGCGGCCAACATTGTCGTTCTGCCAGTGGCAGCGACGTCGGCCAACTAAGCCCTACCGAGTCATGATGCAAGCCTGATACGACGACCAAGCGTACATACGCACGGGCCATAGCGACGCGGGCCTGGTTAATACCCAGGTTGTTACGCTTCGTGGCTTTGGCGATGAACGTCTGCATGGTCGACTCCTACGAGTTATTCAGGCTCGCGACTGGAGAGAAACAAATCACGCTGTCGGGACATCCGACAGCTCAGCTTCAAGATTCGCGGACAAGTGACACTGTGTCAACACAAATTGCAGGTCTGTGCCAACACAATCGCCGCTGGGGAAGGGTGCTTCCCGTGTCCGTCCTGTTAGACGCCGGTGCCCCTCGAAAGGTTCACGCGTGGCCTGAGAATTTTTTCGACATTTTGCTATCACCCACGGTAGGCCAAGATCGCGAAAGCTCTGAAATCTCGGTCCGATCGCCGCCCCTGTGGCACCGGTAACCCTATGGTGGCGCAACACTTGCGAGGTCCGGCCGCTTCGTGGATTGCTTGACACCCGGGGTCACCCTGCGATACTGGCCAGTCTCGCAATTCCCTCCCGTTCCTCGGACCCACCTCGAACCATGAACCGTCGCT
>JAEUIL010000237.1 GCA_016794255.1 Planctomycetaceae bacterium
GCCGATTCGTCCATCGTCTTTCTGGAGAGTTTCATGACATCACCACAATTCGTAGGGAAGGTCGTGTGCTTGGCAGCGCTGGTGAAGCCGTTCGACATGCTCCGGGCCATAACGGCCTGCGCAGTGGACGATGCGAACAAATCGACCGTTGTCGTCATGGATACAGGCATCGAAGCCCTTCGTACGCTCATCCGTGATGGGAAGATCGGGGATGCTGATCCAACCGATCGCTTCGGTGGGCAAACGCCGACGGTAGTGGACGTAGACGCTCGCCAGCCGGAGTTCGTGGTCCCGTCGTTCCATAGGAGGTAATCCGCGAACGGTTCCGCCGTAGAGGCAAGCCGTGCGCGATGTGGCGACGTACACGGTCAAAGGATGAGCGGCCGCATTCCAGCGCGCTTGTGTTTGTTGTGAGATCCGCTCGGCATCAATGGGGCCGTCTCCCGGTCGCCAAGCGACGAGCGGTTGCTCTGTGGGCAACAGCGGGCGAGCGTTGATGAGGTGCGACTCGATCAAGCCGGCCTTGGCCAATCGCTCCAAACGCTTCACAGTTGGAGCAAGATTGCGCAGGTCGGACCAACCGAGTTCCCCACAGTGAACGAGTGCGAGCATCCGCACGCGCAGCGTCAGAGTGGCCAATAGATCCAAGTCGCGGTCGGTCAAGGCGAGACTCATCGCTTGCGCCTCCGCTTCTTCTCGGGACCGGGGGCGGGCAACGCTTGCTGCATTTGACGAAACAAGTCGTCGATGGATGCTTGCTCGTCACCTTTGGATTGCCGCGGAGAGTTGGGGGCGATGATTTCTTCGCTCCACTGCACGCCGGAAACCGGCGAAGGCAAGAGAACGTTCGTGGTTCGATGCTTACCGGGAAGAAAAGCTCCGCGCGCGCTGGGCCACGGCAATGAGCGACGGCGCTCGTATTCCTCGCGTGTGATGTGATACTGCGACTCGATGACGACCGGCATTCCGCCGTATTGGGCATAACCGGCACCGCGACTGATCCGTAGGATGCTGCGGAATGGGTGGTCGCTCGCCAAGAGCACGTCGTTGAGCGTGAAGCGGTTGACGACCTGTTCGGTGGCGCTGATCGAAAAGGATTCTCGCCCTTCATGATTGACCGACACCGAGCGATTGAGGGCCAATTCGACGGTCAAACCACTGCCGCGTAGCAATCGTTCTTGGTCGTCACTCGAAGAGACGGAGAACCATTGCCGCAATCGGCAGTTGGCCTCGATGGCGGGAATGAGATTGGTCGTGCCGCGTTTCAAGTCTTCCAGGCTTTGATTGGCCAAGATCACGCCGACGCCCATGCTGCGGGCCAGTTGCAAGATGTATTCGAGGTTGCCGGCTACCATCCGCTGGAACTCGTCGATGACGAGGTAAACCGGGTGACGCCGCTCCGTCTGCGTCGAGGCGGCCAGCAGCATGTACGTCACCAGTCGGGCAATTTCCGGCGCGCCGCTGGGTGAAAGCGTGGAAGAGAGGTGGAAGTACAGGAGTTGCGGCATGTGAAAGATGTTCGCAAGATCGATCGCCGAGTCGACAACCTCCGCGGCATGCCCCGTCGCGGCGGTGACGTTGAGCGCTTCGCACGCCGCCAAGCGTTTCATGACTTCCTGAACATGGACGCCCGCTTTGCGAATTTCCGGATGCAGTTCGCTTTTCTTGGCCGTCGCGATCACGGTCCCGATGTTGTCGGCCAATTCCGCGAACGTGGCCGCTTGCGGGAACGTCTTTAAGGCGTGATGCAGGATGGCGGCGTTCGCCGCGCTGTAATAACCTTGTCCATAGTCGGTGCCATAAAGCAGGCCGTTCGCCCCACAGAGAATGTCGGTCCGCGTCAGCAGGTCGAAGTTCGACCAGAATGGTTGCGTGAGTGGATTGAAGGCAAACGTCGACTTGCCTGCTTGGTTGGAAAAATACTTAATAGGAAGCCTGATGCCGGAATTGCGACGCACGATCTCAGCGACACTTTCGAGTGCGGCGAATAGTTCCGGCGTGTCGGCTTTGAGATCGAGAACGAGGATGCTGCAATCACCGAACGTGCCGAGTTGCTCAATGAGCGGGCAGAGAAACAACGACGTCTTGCCGGAACCGCTATCTCCCAGACCGTGCGCATGCTCGCGATACACGGCGCGCGGGACATAGACCGGACTGCCGTCGGCCACGACTCGCCCGTGATAAATACTGTCGCGCTCGGTGCGGTCGCTCGACTGGCGGAGATTGTGCAGCAAGACTTCGACGTCATTCCTCTTGGTTTGTGAGCGCTGGGTCGATGCCGCCGCCAACAAAACAGGCAGGGTCGCGGCGGACACGATTACCAGCGGCGTGATCATGGGACTCGCGACGACGCCGGCGACGATTACGACCTCTCTCGCGAGTCGGTAGCGAATGCGAGTAAACGGGTCGTCCCTAAATTCGGCCGGTTGTGTGGTAACCGATCGTTGATCGTATTGACCGACTTGCAACAGGAGAGCCGTGGGAGAATTCGGCCAACGGATGAAAACGAGCGTCGTGATTGCGACGGTCCATAAGGTCAACGACCATCGTGACGACGGAGAGCCGCCGGGGCTTTGCAGCAAACCGGGCAACGGCTGGGCTTCATACGTCCACCAGGACGACCAAGTGGCAAACAAGGTTTTCCAGCGTGTCATCCAAGCGTGTTCGACGTGAGGTTGGATGAGTCGTCCAACAACGAGCGATAGGATCGCGAACCGCAGCAGCGTGGAATCGCAAGTCAGGACGATCATCGTCAAAACGACGACGATGCAGGCGCCGCGAAGGAGACAGAGAAGGCACTCCGCACGAATCTCTTCCACGATCTCTCGCGACTTGGGAACGGCGAGTGCCACGGCCACGCCGTGATAGCCGAAAGCGAACGTTAGGCCGCCGAGGGAAAGCGCAGCCAGGGCGACATGCCCCACCCACGGCATCCGGGCGTTCAGACACAGCAACCCGAGACCGGCGAATACCAGCGGATCGCACAACTTCCGCGGATCGCGGTGAACGACGGCCAGAATAGCGCCGACAACAGTCGCAGCACCACCGGCAATCAGGTCAAACGGTTCCAAGCACGTCCAGCCGTGACCGCGATCGAGCATCAACAAGCCGAACACGATGGCCGCGGCATAGCCATGCAGCCGCGCAATCTGCCGGAGTCGTCGGCCTAGCGGCGGCAACGGCGGGAGCATCGCCGTGTCGGGGACTGATCCCGGGAGTCGGTCGAACTGCACCGGGTTGCCGGGCGACTGATAATAGACGTCACGCATGAGAAACTCGCGCCGTGAAAGGGAGCAGTTGAGGGAGGACGGAAGCATGGATTCGCAAGCCGCTCGGCCAACCATGACGGTCGAGCGACCGTTTGACCGCGGTCGCTTTCTCCGCGGTGGCCGTCATGAACACGAGACGGAATCGTCCGCCGGTCACCAGCGTGGTGAATTCCGGAATATGGCGACGGACGTTGATGTCGTGAGCACACTTTCGGGCCAGATGATCAGCCGGACCGCCCAAATCGATGCGCAACAATTCCAATACCTGGGACGACTCGTCAAACGCATGGGGTGCCGTGGCGAGAGTGCCGGGCAGCCATGACCAGCCGCTCAGAATCTCACGGGTCGTCATACGGCGTCGCTGCGGATGACCGTGCAGGCAATACAACAGCACGGCATATTCGATCGGCAGGGATTGAGGGCCGAGCGCCCAAGTTCGATCGAGACGCAAACCGGCCGCTTTCGCCCCCGACTCACCAAGCACGAAATAGCGGACCGGATGAAAGAGCGTGTATTTGCGCAGCAAATCCAACGCACAGAGGCGGTTCGTCAGCTTGGTCACCGCGTTCTGGGACAAATTCGCCAGAACGCAATGACGCAGCGCGTCGACCGTCGCCAAGCGATAACGGGCGATGAACTCGACGACTTGCCAGTCGCGCGATTTCAACGGCCGGGCATGTTGTGATTGTGCGGGTCGCATCATTTTCACCAAAGTTGGTAAGGTAGACCGCGCCTGGCGCAGTCGTGATGGAAAGCGGCGACTCGCTCGGCGTTGTAGCCGCCGCCGAACTCGATGACCCAAAACGGTTGCTCGCCGTCGCCGACGATGAACGCGTCAGGAAGTTTTTCGTCGTGTCGCGTATGCGCCAGGAGATCCTCACTTCGCCAAGCGTCCGCCCACTCGGGGGCGGCGGCCCGCAGTCGCAACCAGACCGCCGCGACCCCCAAGTCGTGCGTGGCTTGCGTCGGTTGCTTGAGTTCGCCGCGCCGGACGCCGCCGTACACCTGGGCCGCTTTGTCCGTCGCAATCCAGCAGGCACAAGACCGGATCGCTCGCTGTCGCCAGCGATCCTGGCAACGAAAGGCGACTTGGCCGAAGTCCGGCGGCGCGTCGCCGACGCGCCAACTCGCCAGCGGTTGCTGCAACTCGGGTAGCGGGCGGGCTTGCACCGTGATGCGGGTGACCAATCCCTGGTCCACCAGTTGATTCATCCGCCGCCGCATGTTGGCGAGATCTCCCTCCCACCAGTGATGCGCGAGTTGACGTTGACTCAAAAGCCGAACTTTTTGCACGAGACATTGCACTATCTCACGATCGCGCTCGGTCAAACGAAGTGTGGTCGTCATGACGCTTCCCCCGTGCCGGATGGGTCGAGATCGTCGGCCGGTTTGGTGCGCTTGCGACTGCGGGTCGCCGTGGAAAAATTCGGGAGTCGTCGCAGGTCGTCGCCGCTCGATGCAGTCGTCGCCGAACCATCGTGCTCGTGAGTCAACCGCTCGACGATCTCCACCGCCTCGCCCACGACGTTCGTGGAAACGAGTCGCGCCGCTCGCTCGCGGAGCGTGGTCGCAATTTCCGGCTTGCCGGAGGCTTCGTACTGCCGGGCCAGATCTTCCAACTGACTTTGCTGGTCGGCTTGTGCGGCCGAGTGGAAGGCTTCCATCCGGGAGCCGATCAGCCCGGCTAAGAGCGTCATCAGCCGCTCGGTGAGCCGGTCGAGAAATACCTCCATCAGCTTGTTCATGGCCGATTCCTATACGAAAATGAGAAACGTGACCCTCAAGCCAACCGGAGTTGGTTTGACGAAGTCCGTTGTATGCCGACCCGGTGCGCAGTCGCGTGACACCCGGGTAACAATCTGGGAACGATTGGATGACCCGGTCGAAAGACGCCATCAATCCACAATTGGTCTACTTGGACCCGTTTCTGGTGGATCGTGCGCGCATTGCACTCGGCAAATCGCAGAAGGACGTGGTGCAGCACGCCACGCCAGGCAATCGCAATGGCAGCATACCGGCTCTCAACTTCCGGACGTTTCGACAGGCATTGCGTGGCGAGGGAATACTTCCGGCGTCTGCGCTGTTGGTCGCCCAGTCACTCGATCGAGAGTTGTTAGAACTACTCGCGCCGTGGGATCCCCGTTACGTTTTGCACAAAGAATCGAACGGGCCGATCGCCGGAGAGTCCGAATGGGAGACGGTCGGCTATTTGGAACAAGGGCGACTCGCCCCCAACGGACTCTATTATGTCGTTTGCCGGATGCAGCACCGTCACACGGCGAACCGTTGGGGACGGGGCAAGTTCTACCATCTGGGATTGGTGCCGCAGGCCAAGCGTGAGAGCGTGCGGCATCAACTCTCGCGTCATGCCGATGTTTGTGCGCGCGTCGGGACGCATCCGCATGTCGCCCTGAACCACACCTCCGCTCCAGCCGCCGATGGTTGGTGGGTGATTGACGACTGGGTAGGCGAACAGTCGCTCGCCGATCGTCTCGCATCGGAATTGTGGTCGCCGGAAAAGCTACCGCGGTTACTGCATGAACTCGCCGTCGGTCTCGACGCGCTGCACAAGCGCCAGATCATTCTGCGCGAATTGGCTCCTGCGCGGGTATTGATCGCCGACCGAGACGGCCGGGCCGTGCTGACCGATTTTGAGTTGGGCAAGTTGCTCAACGGGAGTCCGTCGGTATCCGGTGACTGGCCGGAGGACGAGTTTCGCGCTCCGGAAGTCGAAGGAGGCGATTTCACGTTGCAAGCCGATCTGTATAGCCTCGGCCGATTGGCCGTCAGGTGCGTCTCCGAGGATTTCCCGCCGCGAGATCGTCTCCCCGTTGTTCTCGGTGCAGCGAGTATTCCCAAAGGGGTCGCCAAGCTGCTAACCGATTGTCTCGAACCGATTCCCGATCGACGTCCGCCGAACCTCGACGGGTTGTTACGAGAATTGGAGCGCTGGGTCAAGAAGCATCCGCTGGGTAAACATCATGGAAGCTGAACCTCCCCAGCGGCCGTCGGAAGCGGAGTCACTGCTTCCGATCGTCACCGTGCATCCGCTCGGCGAACATGTCTTTTGTCCTCGCGCAGCGCTCTTGGCACTGGAGTCCGCGGAGCCGGAAGCGGATGACGAACCGGTGTTGGGGCCGAAACTGGATTGGTTCGGCGACTACGACGAACGGCTCTTCGCCGAGGCCTTGCACGCGACCTGGGGAGAATTCCGTTTCTGGTTGACCTGCCTAGCTCCCGCACTACTGCTAATCTTCATCGTCGGGGGACTCACGGCTTGGATTTGGGGGCTAGCGGTCTCGCTGCCGGCGACGTTAATCGTCGTTCAACTAATGGAATGCCTCGGACGCGCGATCGAGATCATCCGCCAGCGAGCCGTTCGGCAAGCGGCACTGCCTGAATCGATCGATCTCGATGCGATCGACGCTCGTGCCGTAAATTGGTGGACGCTGCGGAAGGCGGGTTTCGATTGCATCAAACCCCAAGATAAGAACTACGACCCCGGTGAACGGCTCGTGGGAAAGCCGTGGCGGGTGCTCGTCCGCGGGGCGGTGCGCATCCCGGTGATTCTCAAGCGGGGTGGTCACGACTACGGTCGCCAACACGTCGTCCGGTCGGCGGCCTACTGTCGATTGTTGGAAGAATGCGAAGGGGCGCGATCGCCGCTGGGCGTGGTGATCTTCGCGGGGTCGTATGATTGCGTGCTACTACCCTACTCACCGGAAGCGCAATCCCAGTTGAATCGCGCCCTCACCGATTTTCGTGAATTCTTGGATTTCATTCGCGGCGGCGGGCGTTTGTCCGAACCGACCGATCGCCGGTGCCGAGGCTGTCACCGCGGCAAGCCTCGCCGTTATGTGCGAGGTCGTTCCGAAACGATTTTACAGGGAGAGGTGCTTAACCCTTTCCGAACCAAGAATCGGACCGGAGTCAGTTTTCACTGTGACTGCGGCGATCGCTTCGGCTGGGTACCGCGGCACGACGATGCCGTCGCTTTGAAAATCGCCGATGACGCATAGCGAGCCAAGGCTCACCCGGATCGTCGCCGCTTCACAAACCATTCGATCACCCGAGTCAGCAAGTTCTCGCTCGCTGGAAGTTCTGGAGCCAGACGAAACCGGGCCGACAGTTCAAACAGATCGTTCAGCCAGACATGACGATCCGGATAGCGATCGGCGGGGTCGAGCGCGAGTCCGCGCAGCGCAACGCGATCGACGCCGTCGAGGAGTGACCGCGGTAAGTCGTCTCGCTTCGGTATTGATTGACTCGGTCGAAGGAGCGAGTCGCACGCCTGTTCGCGGAACTCAGCCCAGCCCGCTTTGCCGCCGAGACCTCCGTACGGCAAATGAAGCGTCAATAATTCATAGAATAGCACCGTGACCGAAAACTGATCGGCCGGAAAACCAACCGGAGTCGCGGCGGTCCTTAATTCCGGGGCGGCGTAAGAGCGATGATGTCCATCACCGTCCGTGCGCACAGCAGCCGCTTGCTGCGTCCAGGCGCTACCGAAGTCGATCAAGGCCAAGCGACTGGGGTGGCTCGTCAGGACGACGTTCGCCGGTTGAATGTCGCCATGCGTTAATTGCGTTGCCTGAGCCAGCCGGCAAACGGCACCGGCCAAACCGTGAATGAGGCGTACCGCTTCACCGGGTGCGATCGGCGGTCGGCGACCGTCGCGCACATGTTGCAGATAGTCCGCGAGACTGATGCCGTCGATCCAACTGAGCGCAACGTCGAAACCGTCCGGCGTAGGTTCCCACTCCCAGACGCGCGGCAGGGAGTCGTGTTTCAGTCGGCGCAACACGCGCAGTTGTTGCTCGGATTGCGACCCGTTAAGAAGCCGTAAGACGAGAAAGAAGTCGCCTCCCGGTCCCTGATGGGGATCGAATGCCCGAAACCGCCGGCGTGACAGGTTGCCGACCTGCTCCAACAAGAAGTAGTCACGGCGGCGAATCCGAATCCGTTCCAAATACGGTTGAGGACGGCCGCGGACCATCACCGTCCGGCGCGAGTCGGTCGTTGATGGCTGGGTTCGGGACACGAAACTCTCCTGCAAAAACCATCCGCCGCCGCCGCTGACTCGTCGAACGGAAGCGTCGACACAAGCGTCGGCTGACACGCTCAGCCGACACCTGGGGCGAAAACCGGACCTAAGTTCTTGTTGGACCTTGTGCTTGGCGGCGAACTCAACGGCCCGCTGACCGGTCGGGGTGCGAGCCGGTCCGTCAGCCATTTTTTCGGTCGCGGCTACCGAACGATTACGGCGAGAGCATTCCCTTCTTGACCAGCATCGGCCCCCATTTCGTGAGGAGAGCTTGCGCGCGCTCCATCGGTTCCTTCGGCGTCCGTTGCCAACCGGTTTCGCCGCTGACGTCATTGTCCACCCAACTCGGTAAACCCACCAGCGGGCGGTCGTTGTTCACACTGGCGAGATAGACCAGCTTGACCAGCCCTTCGCGCGTCGGGGCCAACGCCCCTTGCGTCTCAATCAAGGAAAACGACGCCGGCCCTTTGGTCTTTTCACGACGTAGCGCAAAGCCCGGTGCCAGGAAGGAACCGAGCGAAACGCGAATCTGCGGCAAAGCGCGTTCAAACTCACGCTCTTCCGCTACTTCTTGTAGGACTGCCTCGACTTTGGTCGTCTGTTCTCGCAGCCCGGCGATCGTCGCCTTGCGTTCCGCTTCTTTGAGACGAGTCTCGGCCTCGACCAGATCACGCTCTAGCTTCGCGAGTGAATCGGCTTGTTGTTTTTCCGCTTCGGCACGAGCCGCCTGCTGCGCTGCGACTATGCGCTCCGTGCGAGCTTTCACCTCGGCGACGCGACGTTTATCCAAGGCGGCTTGGAGCGTCTGACTACCGGGGTCGATACCAGCCGTCTCTCGAACAAGCTCATCGAGTAGCAACTGACGCTGCTCGAACTCGGCGAGCGAACGCGTGATTTGAGAACCCAGGTCGGCGAGCGATTGAACATGTTCGGGGGTCAGTGCCAAAGCGGAACCCGGGTCTTGAGACCGGCTTTCGATCGGAGTCGCGAGGGCTTCCAACTGTACCTCCCATTGCAGCAGTTGTTCCGTTGTCGGTCGGTCGCGCTCCCAAACGGTCTGGGCAATTTCCCAATGGGGCGGGCTGGCGACGATTCGCCGCCCCGCTTCCCCGGTCAAGAGCGCGGGCGCTTTCACCTGCCACGCCGCATCCATCGCCTTGAGTTTTTGGATTCGCTCACGGTGAGCTTTGATCTGCACCGTCAACCCGGCCGCTTGCGCCCGCTGGACGGCCTGTTTCGATTCGGCAAGGCTCGCGGAAGTTTGCAGTTTCTGAAACTGACTTTCGTAGCCTTGAACCAGATTTTCCAAGCGCGCGAGTCGCCCAGCGGGTGACTGGGGATCAGGAGCATTCCCGATTCCGGTCGTTCCCGCCGGCGTCTGCGTCGTGTCCCGAGCAGCAAACGGTGTCGCCGAGTCTTCGGCCGCTTTCGCAACGAAAGGAAAGACGGCACCGGGACGCATCCACAACTGGTAGGCGGCAAAACCAATCACCAGCACGGCGCACCACCAGAGAATTGCCGTAGTCGTTGTGGAAGGAGGCGATCGCCACCCATCAAGGAATCCGCTCATCGCGCACCGTAACTCCGTAGGTTTTTAGGACGGCGAAATCTCAAACCGCTTGGCGATGGAGCAGAACACCCCAGTCGCAATTAACAAGCAGGCCGCAGGCCAAAATAGCATGGAGGTCATGAATCCCGTCGCCAGCCACTCGGCGAACAACAGCAATCCGACATAGGCACCGGTGTAGCAGATGGCCAGATACTGCACCGTGGGAGAATGACGCGCGAGCAAGCGAGCATAGGTTGCCTGCCAAAACAGGCCGATGCCGACCGTCGTGCCGAGCGCCGTTGCCAACAGGTGCCCGCTGCTGTTTTTAGACTGAATCGCGAACCAAAGCGTGGCCAACGTCACCAGGATGGTCGCACTCAAATACAGAGGTGCTTGCCATTGGGCTGCATCCACGAGGGCCATGCTCGCCCGTCGTTCTTCGACTTGCCGACGGCGCACGAGTTCAGCTTCGACCTCGCGCGGTCCCCACCCGGTCAGTACATAGGGACCGATAGTGACCCCCGGTTCGCAACCGACGATCGGTTCGTCGCGGACGCTGACGTCGGACCAGTTTTCGACCCCGGTATCTTGTTCGATGATCCGCTCGCGAAAGATTTCGCCGTCGATAATTCGCACCAGCGGCCGCAACCAAACGGGAATCGCAGCGATGAGGCGTTCGACGGTCGGCGGCATGACGACGCGGCTGTTTCCGATCGTGGTTCGCACCGCGTTCATGACGTCGTGCCGGTGCCGGGCCAAGCGGTGAAAATGCCGCCCGCGCACACCGCTCCGGTGCGTGCGTCGGCCGATGATCAAGTTGCCCGTGTCGGAATCGCGATCCTCCGGGTCGTCAAAAAACACCACCCGCGTCTCGACGAACCGACCGTCGTTTTCCTGAACGATCACCTGCCGGAAAAAATGATAATGACAACATTGATTGGGGAGCCATTCCACCAGACCGAAAAGTTTTCGGTCCACGAATGTCGCCAGCATCGCGAAGAACTTTCGCACGAGTTCGCCGACGGCCGTGTCCAGCGCCGCGCGAAACGTCTCGCGCAGCGATTCGACGGGACGAGAGACGGTCGTGGCGTCGGCGACGTTTCGGATCGGCTCGACGAGCGTAATCGCCGACTTGAGCATGGCGTCGAGCTTGGTCCGCATCGCCGTATCACGGCCCGTCGCGTTCGTCTCTCCCGTCGCTTGACGAAACTCGATGTTCGCCTCGCACGCGGCCCGGATGACCCCGACGAGCTGACTGCGGCATTGATCGAGTTCGGCGACGCTCTGAACATACGCCTCCACCAGCGCCGTGCGATCATGTTCAGCCGGCGGCATCGTTCTCCACGGCAGGCGTTGCCAAAGCGTATCGCGTAACTCGTCGCCGAGTTCCGTCAGCGGTGAAGTTTCACGGAGCGGGACGGCCGCGGGTGCCTGTTCCGACAAGCCCGCCCAGCGCTCTGGGAACCGGCGTCCGCCGAGCGTGACGTTCAACACGGGAACTTCGACCGAGCCGTCGGGTTCGACGAGCGAAGCCATATCCGTATCTCCTCGCGTGAGACTCTATACCTTCTGATATTTTGCCCGATCGGCGAGCGCCGTACCAGCTTTTCGAGAATAACGGGGATCAGGGAACGCGCATGGTCGGGCTCACTACCGGCCGAATTGGCGCTACCCATGAATTAGGCGGTGCGGCGGACGTTGTTGTCGATTCGCAACCGTACCTCGTCCAATACTTGTAACAGCGCGGATTCCAATTCTTCGTAGGTGCCGTTTTTGGGGCCGGAGATGGTGACTCGCCAAGGACCGTCGGCGAAAAACGTATGTTGCGTCGTGCGCGAAGCAGACGCCGACCTCCCCTGACGTTGTCTCACAGCGCGTGCGGCCGCCGAGGTCGTCAATCGCCCTTCCGCGGAATCTTCGGCCAGACGGCGTTGCGATTCGGAATTCGTCAATTTGGAGAGTTCGTAAGCCGTGCGGGCCGGAACCGCTCCCGCTTCGACTTGATCTTGGATTTCTGCGGGGAGTTTCAATAAGGCGAGCGAGCGGCTGATCTTGGATGCCGGGATCCGCACCGTTTCAGCAAGTTGCTTGCTCGTCCAGCCGTTGAGTCTTAGTAAGGTCTCGAACGCTCGGGCCTCTTCCAAAGGTGACAGGTCTTCGCGCAGCAGGTTCTCGATCAGTTGCAACTCCAATATCTGCGACTTTGATAGTGGTTCTTCGTGAAAGAAACAGTCGACCGTGGCCAACCCTGCGTGTCGCGCCGCCCGCCAACGGCGTTCGCCGGAGATAATGACCCAGCGCTGCGCTGTTTCGGACCAGCGGACATGCAACGGGTGCAGTTGCCCTTTCGCCTTGAGATTTTCGGCGAGCGCCGTCAAGGCTTCGGAGTTGAACTCGGTGCGGGGCTGGTCCGGATCGGGAATAATCTGCTCGATTTCCACGCGGCCCAAGCCTCGGAGCGGTCGTCGACCGACGTCCTTGGGCGAGGCCACCGGACTCAATCGTGGATGGGTCTCCTGCGAGCGCACTCCGAGCGACTCTTCCAATAGGTGTCCCACTTGGTTCAGTCGATTTCCCGTCGCTCCCATCACGCCGTCGCCGCCTCCTTGCTGCTGAGATCGATACGGCCGAGAATCTCACGACCTAACTCTTGCGTCAAACGGGCCGCCGCGGTCCCTCGGGCGTACATGCCGACCGGTTGCCGGCAAGCGAGCGCCACTTTGAACGCCGAGGCTTCCGGGATCACCGTCGTCAGCACGGCATCGAGATAGATCTCGCGCAAGCGGCTTTCATAGGCACGATGCACGGTCAGCCGCCGATCAAACCGCGTCACGAGGTGGCCGAGCAGATCGAGCGATGGGTTCAATCGTTGCGCGTTCTCGATGGCCTGCCGCACGACGCGCAGTCCCTGCGCTCCGAAATCTTCCGGCGGCACCGGCACGACGACGAAATCCGCAGCCAAGAGCGCCGACCAACTACAACG
>JAEUIL010000317.1 GCA_016794255.1 Planctomycetaceae bacterium
AATCGAACCGGGTTAACTTCTTACCTCGCAGCGGCGACATATCGGTAACGCGCGTCCCGCTAAAAGTAATGTGCGTGAGCGGTGCGTCTTTAAGCGGGGATAAGTCCGACACCTTTGTGACGTGACAATCGAAACTTGTCAGAGGCATGCCCGTCAGCGGCGAAAGGTCGGTCACGGTCGTGAAGCCACAATTCAGTTGGGTCAACGACATTCCGATGAGCGGCGACAAGTCGGAAACCGCGGTCTTGTGGAGATGCAAGACACTCAAGCCCATGCCCCGCAACGGTGAGAGATCGCTAAGGATGCCGAACGCCTCGTCCCCAGAGCAACTGAGAGCTTGCAATCCGGTCAACGCCCGCACGGGAGATATGTCCGTGACATGAACAACCGAGAAACCGAGTTCCGTGACTGCTCCGTTGAGGATCTTAGGCCGACCGATGGAACCTAAACCGGTCAGCACCCCTTTGAAGCCGGGGTTGAGTTCCATCAGCTTCTTGCTCACTGCTTCGAGTTGTTTCTCGGCCGAAAGCTTTTGCGTGTCGGCGAGCCATGCTTGGAACTCCGGCGTGTTCCAACGCACGGGAGTCGTCGCGCTCCCGTTGTTGCCTGCGGGAATCTTGGTGGGTGTGGCGACGACGTCTGGCGACGCTATCGCGCTACCATCAACCCGCACCCATTTTGCCCCGACGATCTTGCCGTGATGGTTGTTGCCGGAGGAATCTTTGAGAACATCGCCGGTGCCTTCGTCGAAATGGTAGAGGGCCAGCGTGTTGGCATCGGGCTCGAAGCGTTTCTCGGGTGTGAACTGCTGGCCGCGATAACGAATTCCCTTCGAGACGCGCAGTTCGCTGACGAGGCCGTTGAACTGCGTGCCCAGCGAGAATTTACTCTTGCCGAGAAGCGGTTTCTCCCCTGCCAGGTTCACCGTCTCTTCCAGCGTGCCGTTGACATACAAGTGAGCTTCTTCGGTCGTCCACACGCCGGCGACATGGACTAAGGTTCCCGCGACCGGTATGTGGCTGCTGCGCGCCGTCGAGTATTGCTTGGATTCATGCTTGATCGAGAAAGTGATCCCTCGAGGCCCCGAACACAAACCCGCAAATCCGTTTCCCATCGCTAAGCAAATGCTGTTAGCACCCAGGTAGGTTGCGGGACTGATGTATCCCTCCAGCGTGAACGGTTCCGCCAGATTGAAATCCAAGGAATCCATGAGAACGCCACCGTCCGTGGTGGGCATGAGGGCGTATTTGCCATTCGCAGATGGCTGCGAATCTACAGGCGTTCCATCCGCCTTCACCCACGTCGCGCCGACGATCTTGCCGTCGGCGCCGTTCCCTGAGTCATCGCGGAGCACATCGCCCGTCCCTTCGTCGAAATGGTACAGCGCGGTCGTCTTGTCATCAGTTTCAAAACGTGCTGCCGGAATGAAGTCTTGCGAATAGCGAGCTGTGTTCGAGATCCGAACTTCGTCAATAACGCCGACCAGTTGAGAGCCGATACTCCAGGGCTGATTGATCTTGTCGGTCAACGGCGCATCGGGAATGTGAGAAACCAGCTTGCCATCGACGAAGAGAAAGTTTTCATTATTTCGGCGCACGCCAGCGACGTGGACCCGACGATTCGGGGTCACGGGCGACCGAGGGAATTTGCCCTGCGCTGAGTGAGAAAACTTCCACTCCGCGTTGGGGCCCGGCGGATCAATTTTCAGTGCGGCGCGGAGACTAGAGCCGACAATTCGCGATCCGACCTTCAGATCGTCCGGTGTCACATAGGCTTCCAACGTGATGTCGCCCTTTTCCGACGGGTAATTCGTCTTGGACAAGTTTCCCAAATCGACGATCGAATTGCCGTCGAAGCGCAAGGCATAATCACCCAGCGGCGGAGCGGCAGTCGTCGGTACGGTCAGGCGAATGTCTTTGATCCACACGCCGGCGGCGTTTCCTTGCTGCCAAGACAAAACGCCCGTGGGTTGAGTCGCGAACTCGGCGTCAGCCAACACTTCACCGTTGACGACAATGCGCGTGTGCTTGCCGACCGAGCGGACCGACACGTCGTTGAAATCGTTTTTCCGCGGCGGCACCGTTTTGTGATCGCGACCAGCTTGTTGATACGACTTAATCCGGTCGGCATAGAAGATGACGCCGGACCGTTCGGCCGATTGGCCATCCCTAAAAAAGAACATCGGGCAGGAGCTCTCTTCGACGTTCTCCGGGTACTTGATGCGGAACGTCAGGTCGAAATCGGAGAACTCGCGTTCCGTTTTCAGGGGAACGCCCTTCGCCGTCGCTTTCAACGTGCCGTCTTCCACCGTCCAGACTCGACTGGTGAATTGAATGTCTCGAAACCCGGTCAGATCGCGACCGTTGAAGATCACGACTTCGTCCGAGGGCGCATTGCCGGACGATGCTGGCG
>JAEUIL010000321.1 GCA_016794255.1 Planctomycetaceae bacterium
GCTGGTTTGCTCGTCGTGCAGTCAAGCGAGCCGGGTCGGTTCGCGGGTCGGCAAGGACGGCAGCAAGGAACGTTACTGCAAGAAGTGCAATGCCACGATCAGCCGCGTCGCCCCGCCGCGCAAGCCGGCTGCTGCGAAGGCGTAGTGCCAAACAAGACAATCGGTTAGCCGACGAACGAAATCAAGAATCGCGAATCAACGCAACGGTAAGTCATCATGGTCAGCAAGCCCAAAATCGTGCCGCGGATGCAAGAGCGGTACAATAAAGAAGTGCTTCCCGCTTTGGTCTCGAAGCTGGGCCGCAACAACCCCCACAACCTGCCGCGGTTCCAAAAGATCGTGGTCAACATGGGTGTCGGTTCGGCCGTGACCGAGAAGAAGCACTTAGAAGAGGCGTTCACGGCGCTGACGACGATTACCGGCCAGAAGCCGCTCGTGTGCAAAGCGCGTAAGTCCATTTCGAACTTCAAGCTGCGTCAAGGCCAGGACATCGGCTGCAAGGTCACCCTGCGTGGCGCGCGGATGTATGAGTTCTTTGATCGCTTGATCTCGTTGGCCTTGCCGCGAGTGCGCGACTTCCGCGGTCTCGACCCGAAGGGGTTCGATGGCAACGGCAACTACAACCTGGGCTTGAACGAAATGTTGGTGTTCCCCGAGCTGAATCCGGACAAATACACCCGGGCTCAGGGGATGAACATCACGATTGTGATCGCTGGCAAGAACGACGACGAGTCGCGCGAGTTGCTCCGCGGCATGGGGCTGCCGTTCAAGATTGAAGAAGCGAAGAAATCGAAGAAGTCAGAGCAAGCTTAACCCGTTTTTCAAAGCATCCTGTTTTACTTGCCCTTCGTGGCGAGGATTCTGATGGCGAGCAAATCAAAAATCGCGAAGGCCCTACGCAAGCCGAAGTTCTCGTGTCGGCGCGAGAGTCGTTGCAAGTTGTGCGGTCGGCCCCGAGCCGTGTTTCGCAAGTTCGGCCTGTGCCGAATCTGTGTTCGCAAACTAGGTGACGAAGGCTTGATTCCAGGGTTGAAGAAAGCCAGTTGGTAAGTGGGCGACTGGTTAGTCCGAGAACTGTACACACTGTTGGGAATACCCCGAAGATGATGACCGATCCGATTGCCGACATGCTGACCCGCATTCGCAATGCTGTGCGCGTGGAACGTACACACGTCGATCTTCCGTTGTCGAAGGTCAAGCGCGGCGTGGCCGAGGTGCTCAAGCGTGAAGGCTATATTTGGGATTACGAAGAAGTCGAGGCGACGCCGGCCGCGGTGTTGCGTTTGCATTTGAAGTATGGCCCCAACGGCGAACGCTTGATTCGGCACATCAAGCGCGTCAGCTCGCCGGGTCGTCGCATTTACAGCAAGAGCGATCGTTTGAAGCCGGTCCTCAACGGCTTGGGAATCAAGATTCTCAGCACCAGCAGCGGCGTGGTCAGCGATCGTGAAGCTCGGCAACGTCGGCTCGGCGGCGAGATTTTGTGCGAGTTGTGGTAAACGACTTGGGTTAAACCTGAACCACGCCGGTGTGTATCGGCCTGAGCCTGATCGCCAGCGATTACAAACTCCTTGAGATAGATTCACTACCATGTCCCGTATCGGCAAGAAACCTGTGAAGCTCCCGGCCGGCGTGAAAGCGTCGCTCAAGGACCGCACGATCACCGTCGAAGGCAAGCTCGGCAAGCTCGAATGGGCCTTCCGGGAAGAGGTCGATGTCAAGATCGACGACGCGGCCAAAGAGGTTAGTGTCAACAGCGGTGCCGAGACGCGCTTGGCCAAGGCCCTGTGGGGTCTGACGCGCGCTGTGATCCAGAACATGGTCAAGGGTGTCAGCGAAGGATACGAGATCAAGCTCGAGATCGTCGGCGTCGGTTACCTCGCGGCTCTGCAAGGCAAGGTGTTGCAACTGCGGGTCGGTTTCGCGAATGAAATTCAGAAGCCGATTCCCGACGGCGTGGTGGTCACCTGCCCGGACCAAACGCACATCGTGGTCAAAGGTATCGACAAGCAAAAGGTTGGACAGTTTGCCGCCGAAGTGCGGGCCGTTCGCAAGCCGGAGCCTTACAAGGGTAAGGGAATCCGCTACGAAGGCGAAGTCGTCCGCCGCAAGGCTGGCAAGGCGATGACGAAGTAGTAGATGGTCGGGTCACGATGAGCCCAGTCGGTCGAGACTTGTTTCTTGATCGGCGGTGTTCTCGGTGAGTGGCTGGGTGCCTGTGACGTGCGATTGGGCCGTCGTGGTGCAAGAGACTTTAGCGGAAGTGAGAACGAGTCGTGGAACACAGTAAACTCATCGGTCGTCAACGTCAGCGCCGCGGATGGCGTGTGCGCAATCACCTCAAGAGCGTGGCCAATCGCCCGCGTTTGTGCGTGTTTCGTAGCCACAAGCACATCTACGCCCAGTTGATCGACGACGGCGCGGAAAAGACGTTGGTCTCGGCCAGCACCAAGGACAAGGATCTGCGGGGCCAGGTGAAGTACGGCGGTAACAAGGTTGCCGCGCAGATCGTCGGCAAGGCTCTCGCCGAGCGAGCGCTGGCCGCCGGTCTCAAAGATGTGTATTTTGATCGTCGTGAGTACGTGTATCACGGTCGGGTTGCGGCCCTGGCCGACGCGGCTCGCGAAGGTGGATTGAACTTCTAAGTAGTCGGAGTCACACGAACGTGTCGACAGATTTTTCGAACAGCTCGGGTCAAGACCAAGGCAGAGAAGGCGGCGGCCGCGGACGTGGACGTCGTGGCGGCGGTGGTGGTCGCGACGGCGAGAAGCAACGTGAATCGAACCGCGGCGACTTGATCGACAAGATGATCAAGATCCGTCGTTGTGCCTGCGTGGTCAAAGGTGGCCGCCGGTTCAGCTTCGGTGCGTACGTCGTGGTCGGCAACGGCAAGGGAAAGGTCGGCCTCGGCTACGGCAAGGCGAACGAAGTACCGCCGAGCGTCGAGAAGGCGATCAAGGACGGCACGCGGAACATGGTCGAAGTGCAGCTGGCCGGTAAGACCGTGCCGCACATTTGCGAAGGCCGTTGCGGTTCGTCGAAAGTGGTGATGATCCCCGCGGCTCCCGGTACCGGCGTGATCGCTGGCGCCAGCGTGCGTGCCGTGTGCGAAGCGGTCGGCATCCACGACATCCTCACCAAGAACTACGGCTCGACCAACGCGGCCAATGTCATCAAGGCCGCGATCCGAGCCCTGCAAAGCCTCCGCACGCGTTCGGACATCGAACGTCTGCGGGGCGTCACGCTGTAAGAACAGACCTGGAATCAATTGCCGCCCCGGGCCTCGCTGGCTCGTCGGGCTGGCTGACCCTTGCCGAGAGCGATCGAGTTATGAATCTCACCGAAGTCAACCGTGGCATCGAAAAGCACAAGAAGCGCAAACGCGTCGGTCGTGGTCCCGGCTCGGGTCACGGCAAGACGTCGGGCCGCGGTCACAAGGGGCAGGGCCAATGCTCGGGCTACTCGATGCACGTCGGCTTCGAGGGTGGTCAGTTCCCCTTGTTCCGCCGCATTCCGAAGCGTGGCTTTAACAACATGTGGGCCCGCACCATTGCTAGCGTCAACGTCGGCGACCTGAACGAGGCGTTCAAGGATGGCGAGGAAGTCACGCCGCAAGCCGTTCAGGACCGCAATCTGGCTAAGGGTCGCTACGAGTTTCTCAAGATCCTCGGCGAGGGGGAATTGAAGCGCAAGCTCAAGATCACCGCCCATCGCTTCAGCGCTTCGGCTCTGGAAAAGATCAAAGCCGCCGGGGGCGAGGCAGTCGTCTTGCCAGGACCCAAGCCGGTCGTCAAGAATAAGATGAAGCCCAAGCCGAGCCGTTAATACCTTGCCGCCGGACGACGCTGTGTTTGGCGCGGTAAGGTGTCACATGGTTCGGCCGGCAACATAATCCATGCCGCCTGAGTTCCAACGGACGGAATAAGCCATGTGGGAAAAGTTTCGCATCATCTTCACGATCCCCGAGCTGCGTCAGAAAATTGGTTTGACGCTGCTACTCTTGGCGATCTATCGCGTCGGCTTCTGGATTCCGTTGCCGATCGTCGACCCGGCCCAAATGCAGAAGTTCTTCAGCCAGGGGGAAGGGGGCGAGCTCGCGAAAATGCTCAACGCCGTGGCCACGTTCAGCGCCACGCAACTCGATCAAGCGTCGATCTTCGGTCTCGGCATTATGCCGTACATCTCGGCTTCGATTATTTTCCAACTGCTCGCTAGCGTGTACAAACCGCTCGAAGAGTTGCAAAAGGAAGGTGAGGCGGGCCGTAAGAAGATCAACGAGTACACGCGGTACGCTACGGTCTTTCTCTGCATGGGGCAGAGCCTGTTCTATATCAAATGGCTCGCCTCGCCCCAGTTGCAGATGGTGAAACCCGAGTTCTTGGTCGATGGCAGTTTGCCGCTCTCGTGGTTCTTCGTCAGCGTGCTGACTATGACCGCGGGCACGGTGTTCTTGATGTGGCTCGGTGAGCAGATCGACGAGTACGGCATTGGCAACGGTATCAGTTTGCTCATCATGGCCGGCATCTTGTCGCGTATGCCGAGCGCAGGGCTGAAGTTGATTCAGCCGATTTTGCAGAACGGCTTGCAGTTGGGCGGCTCGGGCGGTGGCATGGGGATCGAGACGCTGTTGATCTTGGCGATTCTGTTTATCGCCGTGGTCTGTGGCGTGATTTTCATCTACCAAGGCCAACGCCGCATCCCGATGCAAAGCGCTAAGCACGTCAAGGGTCGCAAGGTCTACGGCGGCACGCGTCACTACTTGCCGCTCAAGGTGAATCAAGCGAACGTGATGCCGATCATCTTCGCCAGCAGCTTGATGATGTTCCCACAGTTCTTGTTCACGTACTTGAGCAATGCCTTCCCCACCGCGGGCTGGCTGGGCGAAATTGGTCGTGCCTTGGGAACGCCGGGCGCGTTCACCTACACCATCCTGTTCGTCGCCCTGATTTTCTTCTTCTGCTACTTCTGGACCGCGGTCAGTTTCAATCCCAAGGACATGGCCGAGAACCTGAAAAGCTCGGGCTCGTTCATCCCCGGTCATCGCCCAGGCAAGCGGACGGCAGATTATCTGGAAAAGGTAATGGTGCGGATTACCTACGTCGGCGCCGCCTTTTTGTCGCTCGTGGCGATTGTGCCGACCGTAGTTTCTGGCACAACGGGCATTGACTATCAGATTGCCGGATTTTACGGTGGTACGAGTTTGCTGATTGCGGTGAGTGTGGCCTTCGATTTGGTTCAAAAGATCGACAGTCACTTGGTGATGCGCAACTATCGTGGTTTGCTGGAACGATAGACGCGCGGATCGACCGCTACCCGTTACTAACGGACTTTCGAACTACCAGACATTCCCACCAGCGCTTGCCTATGCCGGGAAGGCCGATCGCCCTGATCGGTGCTGTCGAGTAGCTCGGGTCACAACCCAACCCTGACCGAACCGAGTCGTGCCGCGCGGCGAGCGATAGCGCCTGGCACAGCCAGAGTAGCGTGCGACGATTCCTCACGTGGTTTGACACGTGAGTGGTGCGGACGCAACGGCCAGGACCTACGGGGGCCCACCCAGGATGCGGATCGTTTTCGTAGGACCGCCGGGAGCCGGAAAAGGCACCCAATCGCAGCGGCTCCTGCACTATCTTCAAATACCGCATATCTCGACCGGCGACATGCTGCGCCGCGCGATCGCTGACCATACACCCGAGGGGCGTCGGGCCGAGCAGTACATGGTCAAGGGGCAACTCGTCCCGGACGATCTGATGTTGGATCTCGTTTCCCGGCGGCTCGATTCACCCGACTGCGATCATGGTGCGTTGTTCGACGGCTTCCCGCGCACTGTGCCGCAGGCCGAGGCGCTGACGCAGATGTTGTCCAATCGTGGCACGCCGCTCGATATTGTCATCGAACTCCGCGTTCCCGACGCCGAGGTGATCCGCCGCATGTCGCAGCGCGGCCGCGAAGACGATCGCGACGAAGTTGTGGCTGAACGGATCCGGGCCTATTGGAATCAAACTCGCCCGCTGCTCAATTTCTACGAACAGCAAGGCCTGGTCGAATCGGTCGACGGCCTCGGTTCGCCCGACGAGGTGTTCAGCCGCATTAAGCGCCTCGTGGCTCAGCCCAAGCAAGTCTAGGTTT
>JAEUIL010000331.1 GCA_016794255.1 Planctomycetaceae bacterium
TGACCAACCCGGGCCAGTCACTGCCTAATCTGCACAAGCTTTTCAATAGGAAGGCGGAGTTGCCAGGCAAGTTCCTCATCGTCTCCGACGTCTATCCGACAGCCACGACCGCACTGGCGGACTTGGTCCTGCCGTCCGCGACGTGGGTCGAGAAGAACGGGATCTTCGGCAATTCGGAACGACGAACTCAGCAGTGGTTTCGCATGGTAACGCCACCCGGCGAGGCCCGCGATGATTGCTGGCAGACGATCGCTGTCGCCCACAAGCTACTTGAATTGGGCCACACCGGCATGCAGGACAAGAATGGCAAGTTCCTGTTCCATCAAGCCGATGCCGCTGGACAGGAGATTTCGATCTGGGACTGGGCTCATTACTACGACATCAATGTCGACGAACGGCTGTATGAGGAGTACCGCCAGTTCAGCCGCATCAAGCACAAAGATTTGGCCCCGTACCCCGTGCTGGCGAAGGCGCGCGGGCTGCGGTGGCCGGTGGTTGAGCAGGCGGACGGGACCTGGAAAGAAACCACCTACCGGTTCATCGAAGGGACCGATCCCTACGTAGCACCGGGAAAAGGAGTGCAGTTCTACCACTCCGTCACGCAAGATGACCGGGCCTTGATCTGGTTCCGCCCCTATGTGGCTCCGCCGGAGATGCCGAATGCGGAATACCCGTTCTGGCTCGACACGGGGCGAGTCCTGGAGCACTGGCACACGGGGACGATGACCATGCGTATTCCGCCTCTCCGTCGCGCTATGCCCTCGGCTTATGTGGAGATCAACATCGACGATGCTCGGCTACTGGGCATCCGCAACGGGGAGCAAGTCAAGCTGCAAACCCGTCGTGGCGAACTGACGATCACCGCTTGGATTGACGGTCGGGGTAGTTGTCCACCAGGGCATTTGTTCGTCCCTTTCTTTGATGAACGAAAGCTGATCAATGAGCTAACACTGGAGGCACATTGTCCGTTCAGCAAGGAGCCCGACTATAAGAAGTGCGCGGCCCGCGTCGTCAAGGTGACAGCATGAGCGAGCCTGTCGTGACAACTCCGCTCAGTGTCCGTAGCGTCACCATCTTCGGTGCGGTGGCAGTGGGGGTGGGGCTGGTCGGCTTTTTGGTCGGGATCGCTGAACCGGTCCAAGCCACTCGCGCTGCGCTTCCCGCAACGCGCGAAGTCATCTCTGCCGAACCTGCTCCCTCCTATCGGGAGATCAACTCGCCTGTTGTCGGACCGAACGCCGGCTGGTCCTCACCGCTGAGCAGTCTGAAGCAAGACCGTCCGGAACTGTTCGCTCAGGTGGTTCGGACTCCCGAAATGAAGGAGGCCGCTCTGCGTGATCGCCTGCGAACACGGGCTTTTGATGAAGCACCACCGGTCATTCCACATCGGGTCGAGCACCAGTCCGCCAACACCTGCCTAGTCTGTCATGGCGAGGGGCTGAAGCTCGGTGAGAAAATCGCCACGAAGGTCAGCCATCCCCACTTCGCCAACTGCCTACAATGCCATGTCGAACAAGTGGGCACAGCCCCCACCTCAACGGTCGATATCAATCCGACCATCGCCAATGAGTTTGTTGGCATCCAGCGTTCCGGGCCGGGAAGCCGCGCTATGCCCGGGGCACCGCCCACGATCCCCCACACGACTCACTTGCGAAACGACTGCCTCAGTTGTCATGGCCTTGTTGCTCGCCCAGGGCTGCGGACCACACATCCCTGGCTCAGCAATTGCGTCCAGTGCCACGTGGGACATGGTGTGGGAGAACGCCCGCAGATTTCCGGCGAAGCACCCCTGCCGGAGGGGGCGAGATGAACCAATCACCGTTCCCCGCAGATGGCCCTCCACTGCCCGAAATGCGAGAAGCAGTCTTATCTCGCGAAGAAGTATTGGCCTTGCAGGCGGACCTGCTGGCGCACACTCAGATTCAGGGAGTCCTCTGCAAGGCCTGGCCGCGCGAGCAGACCCCCGCGGGCAATACGCCACTGGATGAGGCTGTGCAGCGTCTGCTCGATCGAGCCACGGCAGCAGTGCAGATCCGTTATGCATACGACAGTCACGAATGGACTGACACTTTGTTGAATACGCCTGTCGGAGTCCGACTGGTTCGCTGTCAGCATCACCCCGTGAGCTGAAGCAGGCGATCAGCGATCGTCGTCAAATCGGATCGCGCCCAGACCGGGCACGGCCAGTCACTCCTTTGATCGTCGGTGACCACCGCAAGCAACCCCGAAATCTCCAAAGCCAGTGGAGCTTGCCCCGTGGCCTCTCGCCACACCTCGATTCGCGGAGCATCGGCTTGCTGCTGCCCTTCGACCAGAATCAGGTCGCAGTCCTCGAACAGCGGAGCGAGATGCTCCAACGCCGTCATCCGATCCGCTTCTGAGTGTTCGCGAAACGCAGCCGCCATCCGCGGCCCCACCAGCCCGACCACAGCCGCCCCCGCTTGCCGATGGAGAAACGAGTCCTTACCCGGAGCGTCAAACTCATGGTGGTGATGGGTGTGTTTCACCGTCCCCACCTTGAGTCCACGCTGGGTGAACTCCTGCACAAGATCGACAACCAGCGTGGTCTTCCCCGAGTTCTTACGACCGATAATATGAATGCGGCGATTCGTGGTAGCACTTCTTCGTGTGGTTCAAGTTCATGGAGTCGTTCCCCATCGGAACACCTCAACTACCGTAGCATACACATACACTGGCCCGATAGATGATCCCGATATACCAGTTCTGTCCGTCTTTGTAAAACGCCAGTGGCTTGGAGCATCTCTGATTGTCCGAAGTCGTTCGTCTTCCATCGCCGGGCTGGCTCACCGATGCGTCGTAATGACGTCATGTTCGATGCCCGAGGAGAAAGCGACGTCAAGCTCATTCGTCAGTCCGACCGCCATGACGAGTGGCACGAAGCACTCATTGAAGATCACCACGCCGGTCCGGCAGAGACCGCCGCAGCCAGGATCGATCTCGCCGGTTGGCTAAAGTGCCTTTCCGTTCGCAATCGGCGCATCGCCAAGCCGCTATTTCCGCCACCAGTCTGCTGGCGGAACATTATGCTGCCGAGGGGGGGCGGCTGAACTCACGCGAGATCGCCGAGCGCCGGAAACTCTCGCAGGCCATCGTGGGAAAGGTGCTGACCACGCTCTCACAGATCGGTTTGGTCGCTGGCTCCCCAGGTCCCGGTGGTAGATACACCCTCGCCCGCACCCCTCAAAGCATCACGCTCAGTGAGGTCATCGCTCCCTTTGAACGTTTCGAAGAATCCCTCATGTGCCCCTTCGGCAAAGGCTGGTGCGGCACCGGTCCCCAGTGCCCGCTCCACCAGCAGCTCACGCAACTTCGCGGTCAAATCACGGATTTCCTGAGTCAGACTACGCTAGCACACTTTCAATCGTGAGTTTTAATGTCTCCCATGGATCTATAACCCTCCCCTTCAGGCGAATCCTTTAGGTTCTTTCATCGGCAGAGGTGCGACGGAATGAAGTCAATTGCTGCTTGGTTGGCCGACGCGTGTAATGCTTTAACTTGACCCAGCGCGTTCGCCTGATACCCTGGAGGTTAACCAGTGTCGCCAGACTCTTCAGGCGACAAGATTCCCACCTCACAAGAATTCTTGATGGTCACTCACCCTCGATCGCCTCCATGAATCACCTGACTGCGACTGCGTGGCGGTTTTGCGGGGCTCGCCTCGCTAGGTTGATGCTGTGCCTAGGGCTCGCCATGCCCACGCTCATTTGGGGACAAGAGTTCTACGACGCCGCGCCGATTCGCTATCGGGACTCGACGCCGGCCAACTGCATTTCACGGCTGCAAACTGAACTCGATCGTGGCACGCGGCGGCTCACCTATCACCCGGAGCACGGGTACCTGCCGGCGGTCCTGCGGGCGCTTCAAGTGCCGCTCGAATCGCAGACGCTCGTCTTCTCGAAAACCAGTTTGCAAGTACGCTACATCAACGTCCAATCGCCCCGGGCCTTGTATTTCACTGACGACGTGTACGTCGGCTACTGCCGCTCGGGCGAGGTCATGGAGATCTCGGCCGTCGATCCTCAGCTGGGCACGGTGTTCTACACGCTCGATCAAGTCCAAAATGATTCGCCCCGCTTTGAGCGACGGATTGACAACTGTGTGATGTGCCACAGCACTTCGTCGACCGGCAATGTCCCAGGCCATCTGGTTCGCTCACTGTATATCGACGCGGACGGGCAGCCGATGGTTTCCGCCGGCGGTCGAACGGTCGATCACACCATGCCGCTCGAGCAACGCTGGGGCGGCTGGTACGTGACCGGAAAACACGGCACGCAGAAGCATCTCGGCAACCTGGTTATTCGCACCCGTGACGTTCCCCAGCCGCTCGATAACAGCCACGGGCACAACGTCACCGACTTGAGTGACCGCCTGCGCGTGGATCGCTATTTGACGCCCCACAGCGATCTGGTGGCGCTGATGGTGCTGGAGCATCAAACCTTTGTTCACAATCGGCTCACGAAGGCGAACTTCACCGCGCGGCAGATTTTGGCCGAGCGCGCGGCGTTTGAGCGGCTCAAGGAACCGCTCACGCCGGATCAAACGGCCGATCATGCTCGGCGTTTGCGCCAGGCTGCCGACGAGTTGCTCGACGCACTGCTGTGGGTCGACGAAGCGCCGTTGAATGCCAAGCTATCGGGCACGTCGGGTTATGAGCAACGTTTTGCTGCGTTGGGACCGCGTGACCGCCAAGGACGCTCGCTACGTGATTTTGATTTGGCGCGACGCGTGTTCCGTTACCCGTGTAGTTACGTGGTGTATTCGGCAGCTTTCGACGGTCTGCCGGCGGAACTGCGTGACACGCTTTGGCAGCGGTTGTGGGCGATCCTGACCGAGTCGGAAACACCACCGAAGTACGCCCACCTTTCGGTCGCTGACCGCCGGGCGATTCGCGAGATCCTGCGCGACACCAAGCCGGAACTGCCCGAGTACTGGCGACGAGAGCCGTAACCACTTGGCGTGCATCCCGAGCTAGCCGAAGAGCTGCTCGATCAGTTTGCCGTGACGTACGATCTTTTGACCGGACGCCCGGTCGGCGTCCGATATTCTTTTGACGCGTCGATACCCTGCGTGCGATAAAAGGACACGGCGACGTCATCGGGCGAGAAGCCTACCGCTACAGTTAAATTGAAACTGCACTAGTGGCGACGATCGTCGGTCAACTGCCGACTTAGTGTAAGCGTAAGTCGCTTTGCAGTAATCGCTTATGCCACAACCATGCGATCCAGGTATCGTCGACGTTCTCTTCAGAGGATGTCGACGATACCTGGTTGGCGTGGTCCACTAAGACAAGAGCGATGCGCTCCGCATGTCTCTATTACATGCGATTGTCACGATCAAGACGGATACCGCCAACGAGCATGCTGCTCGCCACACAATAGAGGATAGCGATCCAGAAGATCGCCCATCACTCAGTAGCCCGGCCCGCACCGGTTCATCGGTGTCCAGTTCTTTACAACCGAGCACCGACTTGGCCGGAAAGAGCAGATTATCGACCCAAGGGAACGCGAAGCCGCTCTGGATCAAGATGTGATGACCGTCGGTGGCGGCGATGTCTCCGCGGCCTCGCAGTTGCAAGCAGTTCAACGCGTACCGGGTCGGTTCCCGATCGGTCGTGGCCAGGGCTTCGCGCAGCGCCGACCAGAGTTCAGCCGAGTTCTCGGCGTAGGTGGCCGGTAGCTCGGGCCAGGCGGGCTGCTTGGCTGTACGGTCGATGGTTCGTGCGAGCAGCTGCGGCACACCATGTTCAGCAAAGCTAATGGCGATTTGGCCCGAATCGGAAGCATCGAACGAGACTGGCTCTTGCGTGCGCCCTTCGATGATGGCCAGGACCTCGACCGGCAAGACGAACGCAGCGGTGCCGAATTCACCGGGCTGCCGATACTCGACGACGACGTCGGGACCGGCGACACGAAGTCGCAGCCCATCGTTATCTGTCGAAACATGGACGAACGCGTCCGGTTGAGCCCCGCTCTTGCCGAGCCCGGCTTTGCGTAAGACGGCCCGCAGCAGACGGGCCAAGGAACGAGTGATCGTGACCATAGTAACTCCTTGTTGAGAGATGAAAATTTGACTGATCTTGGACGTGCAAATGCCCGAGATGAATCCCGCCAAGCATCCGGCAGGAACGGCATCGAGAGACGAGCAAGCGAGACGCTTGCCAAAAGGGTCCGTCAGTGCGGGCTAGAACGCTGATTTGGGCGTCAGGTTTCGCTACGTCGGTGTGTTAAACCGACGCAGCGAGAGAGTCGTTGTGTACTTACGACACTTGGACTGTTCGGCCCGCTGGTCTTTGTTCGCCACCGGCATTGAGTGCCTGGCGGTTCATAGCTGGGCACTACTTGATATGCATCGCTATATCGTTAGTGTCGTGTCAATGCCGCGAGGTAATCGAAGGTTTTATTATCGTCTAATCCGTACCAAATTGGTTCGCACGTAGAAGAACCGACCCGTTTCCAGTCGGCTACGGAAATGAAAAATCAGAAGCCGACCATGCGGTGTCGAAACATGTTTATCGCCGTTGGGATGGCAGTCGCTCACAGGCTAAGACGACGTAAACGGAGCGAATTCAAGATCACGCTGACCGAGCTAAGACTCATGGCTGCGCTGGCCCACATCGGCGAAATGTAGCCGAAGGCGGCAAGCGGAACGCTCAGGCCGTTATACACAAATGCGAGAAACAGGTTCTGTCGAATGGCGGCTGAGGTTGTTCGGCTAAGGCGCCGGGCTCTTGCAATTCCACGCAAATCCCCCTTTACGAGCGTGACCGCGGCGCTCTCCATCGCCACGTCGGTACCCGTTCCCATGGCAATCCCCACATCCGCTTTCGCCAGAGCAGGGGCGTCGTTGATGCCGTCTCCGGCCATCGCCACCCGATGCCCCTCGCGTTGCAATCGAGCGATGACCGCGCCCTTTTCCTCGGGCAGCACTTCGGCGATGACTTCATCGATTCCGAGCGTTCGGGCGACGGCCTCGGCTGTCGTACGGCTGTCGCCGGTGAGCATGATGACACGCAAACCCTCTTGGTGTAGCAGCCTGACGGCCTCTGGGGTGGTGCTCTTGATCGGATCGGCGACGCCCAGAAGCCCGGCCGCCCTACCATCGACGGCCACAATCATCACCGTTTGACCTGCTCCTCGCAGTTGCTGAAGTCGGGCTTCAAGAGACGTGATTTCGACACGTTCGACTGCCATCATTGCCGGGTTGCCGATCGCAACTCGTTGGGTTGCGACGACTCCCCGCACCCCTTTCCCGGTCACCGATTGAAAGTTGCGAACGGTCGCCGGAGTAATCTGTCGGTCCTGCGTACCCTTCACGATCGCCTCCGCCAAGGGATGTTCGCTGCCTTGCTCTAAGCCCGCGGCGATTGCGAGGAATGACGCTTCGTCGACTTCGCCAATCGGCTCCACGGTGACGAGCTTCGGCTTTCCTTGCGTGAGTGTCCCGGTCTTGTCGACGACCAGGGTATCAGTGTTCCGTAGCGTTTCCAGGGCTTCCGCATCGCGAAACAAGACCCCCACAGCGGCACCACGGCCCGTCCCGACCATGATCGCCATCGGCGTGGCTAAGCCGAGTGCGCAGGGGCACGCGATGATGAGCACCGCTACGGCGTTAAGTAAGGCGTGTGCCAGTCGCGGTTCGCTTCCCAAGGCCGTCCATCCAATAAAGGTCATCACGGCGAGGGCGAGTACGGCCGGCACGAAAAAGAAGGAGACCTTGTTGACGAGTTTCTCAATGGGCGCGCGGCTCCGTTGGGCTTCCCCAACCATGCGCACAATCTGCGCCAATACCGTGTCGCCCCCCACACGGTCGGCTCGCATCAACAGGCCACCCGTGCCGTTCACGGTTCCCCCGACAACTTTACTGCTCGCGCTTTTCTCGACCGGAATCGCCTCGCCGGTTACCATCGACTCATCGACGGAACTTTGCCCTTCCAGCACGACGCCATCCACGGGGATCTTTTCGCCCGGCCGAATCCGCAGCTTGTCACCCACATGCACATGTCCCAGCGGAACGTCCTCTTCGCGTCCATTCTCCTGGATGACGCGAGCCGTCTTAGGTGCGAGGCCCAGCAAGGTACCAATGGCGGCGCCCGTCTGCGAACGGGCGCGTAATTCCAACACCTGCCCCAGCAGCACCAAGACGACGATCACAGCGGCGCTATCAAAATACGGCTCGACGGCTCCGGCGGTGCCATGGAAGCCGGTTGGAAATACTCCGGGAGCCACGGTGGCGATAAGACTATAGAAATAGGCGGCTCCCACGCCCAACGCGATCAGCGTAAACATGTTGGGGCTGCGATGGACGACCGATCCCCACGCCCGCTGGAAGAATGGCCAACCGCACCACAGCACGACCGGCGTCGCCAATGCCAACTGCACCCAATTGAAAGCCGCCATATTCTCGTGCAAAAACTTCATGACCGCGTCCGACGGGATCAGGCCCGTCATGGCGATCAGGAAAATGGGCACCGTGAGCGCAATGGCAACCCACATACGGTGACGCATCGCGATCAGTTCGGGGTCCGGCCCCGAATCAGCCGCAGGTTGCAACGGCTCCAACGCCATCCCGCACTTGGGACAACTGCCCGGTCCGTCTTGGACGACTTCCGGATGCATGGGGCAGGTGTACTTGGTGTTTGGAGTCGCGGGGACGTCATGCTCAGCCGCATGTTGGGGCTTGCTTCCACAGCATGAATCAGGCCGATTGCCCGCTTTCCCGGAAAGATATCGGGTGGGCTCGGAGCGAAAGTTGTCGGCGCAGTGTCGGCTACAGAAATAGTACGTCTGCCCGTCACGCACCTGGCGGTCCGCCGCCGACTCGGCGTTAATTGTCATACCGCAGACTGGGTCGATTACTGAGGTCATGGGACGCTCCTTTGCAATGGGAAGTTCCGTCATTGAAAGGGCAGACGCGGCTGGCGCCGAATCCTTACACTCAAAAATCGTTATTCCCTCGATTTACAGATGCAATCCAAGCAGCCGTGCTCGGCGCAGCTTCCGCAACTCTGCTCCAACCGTTGCTTGAGGGCCGTCCGTGCCCGATGAAGCCTCACGCTGGCGTTGTTCGAAGTAATTCCCAGCGCCGTCGCCGCGGTCGACAGCTTAACTCCTTCCAGATCCACCTGCTTCAACAGGTCAGCATACTCCGGCTTGAGAGTGGGAATTAAGTCGTTTAGGCAAGCGCAGATCGTGCGTTCCAACTCGGGTTGCCAGTCGCCGATTAGCTGCTCGACATCCACGGAATCCTGCATGCGGTCGTCGCGTTGCCGTCGGCGATAGTAATCGACTAAGGCATTGCGGAGCAGGCGGAAGAACCAAGCGACGGCGGACTCTTCGTCGCGAACCGAATCCTCCTGCTCGACAGCCTTGACGAAAGCCGCTTGCAGAATCTCTTCGGCGTCGGCCGGGGAGTTGACCCTTGGCCGCAAAAAGGACAAAAAGCGACGATGATTGCCCACGAGGAGGGCAACGATCGGCGAGGCGGTTTCTAGGTCGCGGGAGTGTGCCATCGTCGTCAATTTTTGAACACGGGACCGGTATCGATTATAGCCGCCAAAGGTCGGGACACAGCGATCCCCCATTAGGATCGCCCCGTTTGGCCACGCACGGCTCCAAGCGGACGACGACTTAACGAATCTCCTAGGGGCATTTACCGGTGGCGTTACCGCCACAAATTGCTTGGTCGTCAAGGTCGCGTTTGTCGTTGGACGCGCTGCAGCACTTTGTAGTGATCTCCTGCATCTATCCCTCCAGTCTTGTCGAATAAATCAGTAGTTCCGGCGATTCTAGGAAGGATGTCCGCAAGTTCTTCGTAATCATTAAGATCGACCTACCATCGATCCTAACGTCAAATTTTGAGTGCCAGGCGATCATGCACGGCTTATCACGACACGATGTCCGTTGCTGGAGTAGCCTCGCCGTAACGATTGCCGTCTTCTGTTGCCTGGGCTGCGAAGCGTATCGCCAACGATTAAGGATTGGCACGACAACCAAGGAACAAGTCCAAATGGCCGCGGTGCCGCCGAGCGCAGCACCAGCAGCGAAAGTAATCTTGGCGTCCCACCAAACCCCAAGTGCCGCCGCTCCCCCCTTGCCGCCGCCAACCGCGGCCACGGAGTTACTCGCCACGCCGACGGTATCGCTGAATGAATCTCTCGTGGACCTTGAGGCTTGGACGCTCGCCAATAATCCAACCCTTC
>JAEUIL010000358.1 GCA_016794255.1 Planctomycetaceae bacterium
CAATTGCCCGCGGTGCTTCATGCCGGTGCAAGTGCCGCAACAAGCCGAGGACGAGAGCCCGGTCGAGAAACGCGACGGCGAAGCGATGGTCGTGTTTGAAGACGTCGACGAGTTGCTGCAACAAGTCGCAGCACCGCCATATGGGTCGGCGGCGAGTTCGGTGATGCCGACAACGCCCGCGCCGCTCGAACATCGTGGCCCACCGCCGCTACAGCGACCGGCCGAGTCACCGCCGCCGCCAGCGCCGACCTACGCGGCCGCCATGTCTGCCGCGGCGATGCATGCTCCGCCCACGAGCGCACCACAGGCGGCGTATGTGCCGCAAGCGGCTCCGGCCCCCATGGCAGCGGCAATGACACCGCTGGCTCACCCAGCCCCAGGGCATCTGCCGCCCGGTGCGCGACCTGCCGCGACACCACGCTCGAACGGACCGCGCACCTTGGTCCATCCCGAGCTCGTGCTCAACTACATGTTCTTGCGTCGCTCGGTCATCTACTGGCAAGCGGTGGTCTTGCTCCTCGTGATCGCCGGAGCGTTTTTGGCCGGTTGGGTGGCGGGCAATCAGGCGTGGCTCCGCTCGAATCTCAATGACCCCTCGGTTCGGAGTGCCAATCTGGCGACGGTTGTCGTGAATGGTTCGGTAGCGTACGAGACCGCCACGGGCCGCCAGGCCGACACGGGCGCGATGATCATGTTGCTGCCGCTGGGTAGCGATCATGGCAAGTTGCGACTCGCCAACTGGAAAGGCCCGGCGGAATCGACGACCTTGCCCAGCGAGGTGTCCGACGAAATTCACGCAGTCCACGGCGACATAACGCTCGTCAAAGCGGATGGTTCGTTTGAAATCGTCGTGCCTCGAGCAGGCGAGTATCAAATGCTGGTGATCTCGGCGAACAGCCGACGGCCGATGGGGCAACTCGTGAACAAGAAGCACGAGGAAGAGATGGCAGAGTGGCTTGAGTCACCGGCGAGTCTGATCGGCTGGCAACTTTATCTCTGGCAGCCGCAACGAATCGAGGCTCCGGCAGCGCCGATTGAGTTGTTCTTTCCGATGTCGCCGTGAGGAACGAGGACGGGGGGAGATTCACCACGGAGACACGGAGAGAAGAGGAGTTCTTGGTGCTTGGTTCTTTGTGCTTGGTTGAAAATCGTGCGAGCAAATGCGATCAATTTCTACGCAATCCGGAAGCGAGATTTCCTACTCTCGACACCAAGAAATAAGCACCAAGAACCAAGAACTTGTTCTTCCGCGGTTCCTCTGCTCTTCCCTTTAGAACAGTTCCGTCAACGCGTGCCCTTCGTCGAGCAGATTGTATTTGCGACCCTCTTTGTCGGTCGCGTCGAGGTTGTTGATCCCCATGGCGTGATAGACCGTCTTGGCGACGTGGGCGGGCGTGATGACGCGATCCGACGGGTATTCGCCGTAACGATCACTCTTGCCGTAGGCGACGCCTCCCTGCAAACCGCCACCAGCCATCACCACGCTAAGACAGTGCGTCCAGTGATCGCGGCCAGCGCCATAAAGCCCGCTGTTGACACCGCCCGAGCGAGGATCGCCGATCTTCGGCTTGCGCCCCATCTCGCTCGTCACCAGCAACAGCGTCTCGTCGAGCATGTCCCGACCGTGCAGATCTTCGATCAGGGCTGAGAACGCTTGATCGAACTCGGGCAGCAGATTCTCTTTCAAGCAAACGAAGTTGTTGCCGTGCGTGTCCCAACCGCCGCCACTCTTGCACTTCTTGGCAATCGACTCGTTCTTCTCATTCCAAAAGACCGTGATAAACGGCACGCCCGCCTCGACCAAACGGCGCGCCACGAGCAGGCTCATACCATTGACGGTTTGCCCGTAACGCTCGCGCAGTTTGACCGGTTCGTCGGCCGCTTGAAACGCGGCCGTGGTGCGTGACGAACCCAAGAGCGACAATGCGCGATCTTGCTGCTGCGACCACGTGCGTACTCCAGCAGCTTCATCGAACTCGCGGCGAGCGCCGTCGACCGTGCGGAGCAATTCGCTGCGTGACGTGAGCCGAGACAAATCGACATCGCCACTAAGCACGAGCGCCGGTGCTTCGAACTTCAACGGCTGCTCGGCGGTCGCGTAGACGTACAGCGGATCGTGCTCGACACCCAACCGACCCGCGAACTGACCGGGACGCGTGTAGGGCTTGCGGCTGGGCATGTCGGGCAACGTGATGGCGTTGGGCAATCCTTGGCCAGCGGGCCGGCGCGAGCCGACGACCGTGCCCATGTACGGCCAGTCGTCCGGCATCGGCGTGCGATTGTTACCCAGCGTCAGAAAACTCGGATCGGCCGAGTGACCGGTCAGGTTGTAATAGTAACCCGCGTGATGGTCGTTGGTGTTGACCCGGCCGCTGACCGAACGGAGCACCGAGAGATGATGACCCTGCTTGGCCAAGAAGGGCAAGTGCTCGCTGATCTGCAAGCCGGGGGCCGTCGTCGCAATCGGCTCAAATGGGCCGCGGTACTCGCGGGGCGCCTCGGTCTTGAGATCCCACATGTCGACGTGCGACGAACCGCCGCAGAGAAAGAACAGGATCGTCGACTTTGCTCGGCCACCGCGATTTGCTTTGGCCGCAGCTTGCGTGACCGTCTCGGCCAGCGCGGGCGTGCCGAATTGCAAACCGGCGAAACCGACGGTCGAAGCGACCATGAACGCCCGACGATCGACGTGTGACGGCGTAGTTCGTGACATGGCAGGGGTGGGGGCTCGCAGGCGGGAGGGATTCGCGGCAAGGGCTTTAGTATAGATCGGCTCGCCGGGCGGGAGCAACACAGGCGCGGCAAGGGAATTGTTTCGGTCACCCGATTAATCGCCATTTGAGAGCAAGGCCGAGAACACTCGCCACGTAACACCAACGCTAATCCCGAACACGAGTCCCACGATCGCTCCTATTATTGGCTGAATCAACCAGAGTAGCGGTTCGCCACAGTCGCCGTAGGCAATTCCGGAAAAGATCAACCACACGGCCGGAAACAGCGCACCGCCCACAACCCCGACACAACCACTCAACCAAATCTTTTGGTCTGGCAACTCGCCATGTCCAATCACATCAGTCGAGGCATCGCGCTGGACACGACAAGCCACAGCGGGATTAAAAGCATAAACATGGCGGTCCCCGCAACCATGGCGCATGACGTACCGTACCAGAACCCGCGTCTCCAGGAACCTACCGCGAACGCATACATGAAGCTGGCAAGAATTCCTGCGAAGAGCCCATTGATGGCTTGATCCATAAATAAGTCTCCGCCTAAATCATCGACTTCCTCATCGCTTCAACGAGGAAGTCACCCCTATAGCTTCACACCCTGTCGGATCGGCTTCGGATTCTCATTCGGCATCCGGATTGGGCGAGGGCGATTGCCGTTGCCTCCGCCGCCAGCTGCGGGTCGAGGCGTGGTCTTGCGTGGCGGGGGATCGGGTTCGTACCGCTCGTGCCACTTCCACCCCATGGGCTGTTTCAGTTCCTCGGCCGCGAGATACGCCCAGGGGGTTCCGGCGTGATCGCGGATCACGCGTTCGAGCAGTTCGGTCGCCTGCTTTGCCATCTTCTGATGGACGCTGCCCACGCTGATCTCGTCCGAGCCGCGCAGCTCAAGCCGGTTCGACTTCGGATCGTCGAGCCGCAAGCCGAATTTCGCGCGAGCCAAGATCAAGTTGTAACCCTCGGTCCGTGTTTTGATCGCCAAGACCCGAGCCAGCGCCAAATCGTAACCGGCCTGCCAACGCAACTCAGTGAGCTTCGCCCGATCAGCTTCGCCCTGCTTGAGCGTCTGGTACAGTTCGTTGATCCGCGGTTCGATGAGCGCTGCTTTCTTCTGTGCTTCGTCGAGGGCTTGTTTCAGGGTCGCTTCATTCTCGGGGTTACGCGTGAACCGGGTCACCGGACTGTCCATCGGTTGAACCATGGCCATCTCGGCGGTGCGAACGAGCGCCTCCTTGGCCTTGTTCAAACGCAGCAGCCGCAGATATTCGGTTTCCGGAACATAGTTCGGCGCGTAGGGCCGCATCATCGCGGGGTCGAAGAAGTTCGTGATGGCCGGTGACATCGGCGGCGTCTGATCGCGGGGGACAAAGCCTTCTGCGTCAAGCGGCCGCGCCGG